>JALZAA010000476.1 GCA_030948625.1 Actinomycetota bacterium | reverse complement strand
CCACCGCGCTCGGCTCGAAGCGCGTCGAGACGCTCCCCGGAGGTACGAGCCGCTTCCGACTGGACGCGGCGACGCTCGGTCAACCGATCGTGGAGCGCTTCGATCTCGCCGAGGCTGGCCCGCAATCGCTGTTCGACATGGCGGTATGCACGGTCGCGACCCGAAAGCGCGGCGCGGCGTCGCTCCGCTTCTGCCTGCGCCGCGGCATCGCGCGTCGACAGCCGCGCCTCGACACCCTCGAGCCGGTTCGCGAGGAGGCTGCGCCGCTCTTGGAGGGCGGCCGACCGGACCTCGAGATCGCGTCGCATGGCCGCGACCTGCGCCGCCCGGCGACCGAGACGTTCGCCGGCCGCCTGGTGCTGCGCCCTGGCATCGACCTGCCGCGAGCGGGCCGCCGCCAGTTTCGCCTCGGCATCGGCTCGGGCCGCCTCGGCGCTCGCCCGGCCGTCTTCGGCGGTGGCGGCCTCGGCGGCGGCATCGGTCAGCGCCGCCTGTGTCACCGCTGGGCGGCTGTCGCCACCGACGCGCCACGGACCCGGACCGCCGAGCCGGTCACCTTCGGGCGTCACGACCACGAGCTCGGGGTGGGCGAGGGCGACGTCGAGCGCCGTGTGCCAGCTCTCGACGAGCACGACGCCGGTGAGCAGGCGCGCAATGAGGTGCCCCAGTCCCGGACGCCGGGTGCGCACGAGCTCCGACAGCGGCCGCGCGCCGGGCGGGGCGGGCGGGGCGGAAGTCTGGGTGATGCTGGACTCCTGGACAACGAGCATCAGCGCGCTCGTGTCGCCGGCCTTGACGCGCTCGAGCGCGTTCCGTGCGTTGTCGCCGCCCTCGAGGACGACCGCTTGGAGCGCGTCACCGAGCGCGACCGCGACGGCGGTCTCGGTGCCGGGCTCGAGCTCGAGGTGGTCGGCCAGCGGCCCGGCGACGCCATCGAGCTCCGCGAGCGTCTCCGCGCCGGCGGCAGCGCGCGCTTCACCGAGCGCGAGGTCCAGCGCATCGAGGCGCGCCCGCCGACGCGCCGCTTCGGCTTCCGACTGCCGCCACTCCTCGTCGGCCTCTGCGAGTTGCGCCTCCGCGGCTGCCACACCCGCGGCGACCACGTCGCTGTCGTCACGCTCGTGGGAGTCGAGCTCCGCATCGAGGTCCTGCTCGGCTCGCGCGACCTCGGCAAGCCGCGGTTCGAGGGTCGACACCTCACCGTCGACATCGCCGAGCTCGCGTCGAAGCGCGTCGGCGTCGGCGACGAGGGTCTCGACGACACCCTCGTCGGCAGCCGCCGCGAGCTCGCGCTCGAGCCCGCGCATCTTCTCGGCAAGGAGCGCGGTGAGGCCGCGGGCGCGCTCGCGTAGCTTCTCGGCGCGGACAAGTGCCTCGGCGATGTCGTCATGGCCGAGCGCCGTCAGAGAATGCTCGATGCCGAGGACGCCCGTGTCGAGCTCCCGCAGCCGGGCGGTCACGCTGTGCTCCTTGCGCGTGAGCTCGGCTCGCGCGTCGTGCAGCCGCTCCAATCGGGTCTGGCGGCCCGCGATCTCGTGCCCGGCGAGGTACAGGCGAATCGCCCGCAGCTCGGCTTCGACGCCGCCGAACCGGCGGGCGGCATCGGCCTGCTTCTGCAGGGGCCGGAGCTGGCGGCTCACCTCGCGCACGAGGTCGTTGAGGCGCAGCAGGTTGCCTTCCGTGGCTTCGAGGCGCCGCTCGGCCCGTTCACGCCGCTTGCGGAACTTGAGCACCCCGGCGGCTTCCTCGATGACGCCCCGGCGGTCCTCGGCGCGGGCCGTGAGCACTTCGTCGAGCTGGCCCTGGCCAACGATGACGTGCTGCTGCCGGCCGATGCCGGTGTCGGACAGCAGCTCCTGGATGTCGAGCAGGCGGCACGGAACCCCGTTGATCTGGTACTCGGAGTCACCGTCGCGGAACAGCGTGCGCGTGATCGTCACCTCGGTGAACTCGATCGGCAGCAGGCGAGCGGTGTTGTCGATGGTGAGCGAGACCTCGGACCGCCCGAGCGCCGGCCGCTCCGGCGTCCCGGCGAAGATCACGTCGTCCATCCGCCCGCCGCGCAGTGAGCGGGGCCCCTGCGCGCCGAGCACCCAGGCCACGGCGTCGACAAGGTTGGACTTGCCGGAGCCGTTCGGCCCGACGACCACTGTCACACCCGGCTCGAACTCGAGGACCGTCTTGTCGGCGAACGACTTGAAGCCCCGGAGGGTCAACGACTTGAGGAACACCCGGCGCTCTCCTTCCCCGACAGCCTTGCTTGGCGTCGGCAAAGCCACCGTCGCCGCTGGATCGTACCCACGAAGAACGCGCTCTTCGGGGACGCTTCCGCGAAAGTGCGCGCTACCGGACTCGGAAGCCGCGCTCCCCGACCGGCGCCTCGTCGACGACCTCGACGCGGTCCACCCGAGCCTGCCGGGGACCTTCGTGGCACCACGCGACGACGCGCTCGACGGCGCCGGGGCTGCCCTCGAGGACCACCTCCACCCGGCCGTCGGCCAGGTTGCGGACCCAGCCGTCCACGCCGGCGAGCTGGGCCTGCTCGTGGCACGACTCCCGGAACCACACCCCTTGCACGCGACCCGAGACCTGCACGCGGCGTCGCACGCGGTCGCCGGTCACGGCCCCGGACTCCACCGCGGACCCCCCGCTCAAACCTGGCAGGCCTCGCAGAAGAACGTGGAACGGCCACCGATGCGCTGGCGGACGAGGGACTTGCGGCACCGGCGGCACGCCTCACCCTCGCGGGCGTACACCTTGTGGTGCAGCTGATACTCGCCAGGCTTGCCGAAGAGGTCGACGTACTGCTCGTCGGCGAGCGACGAGCCCCGGTACTTCACGGCGTCCTGGAGCGTCTCGACCATCGCCCGGTACAGGCGGCGGATCTCCTCGGCCGACAACGAGTCGCTCATGCGGTCATAGCGAAGCCCGGCGCCGAAGAGAATCTCGTCGCTGTAGATGTTGCCGATGCCGGCGACGAACTTCTGGTCCATCAGGAGCGCCTTGAGCTTCATGTGCTTCGACGCGACGAGCCGACCGAAGCTGTCCCACGACATCGGCTCCTCGAGCGGGTCGATGCCGAGGTGCGCGAGCTCCGAGACCTCCTTCTCCACCCCGTCGAGCTCGGTGACGAACATCTCACCGAACGTGCGCGGATCGACGAACCGCAGCTGACCCCCCTGCGTAAACGTGATCACCACATGCGTGTGCTTGGTCGTCGCCTCACGCGTGCCCTTCGTCCGGAGAAGCTGTCCGGACATGCCGAGGTGGATCACGAGCACTTCGCCGCCGTCGAGCTTGGCGAGGATGTATTTGCCGCGCCGTTCGACCCCCGTAATTCGCTTACCGACAAGCCGGTTCGCGAACTGCTTGCGGTTGTGGTGACGACGGATGGAGCGCATGCCGTCCGCCTCGACTTCCTTGACGCGCTTCCCCACGATCTCGCGTTCGAGGTCGCGGCGAATCACCTCGACCTCAGGCAACTCCGGCATCGTCCCCCTCCGATGGGGACTCGGCTGCCCCCGTAGCGACCGGGTCCGACCCGTCGTCCGAGCCCCCGACCTCGCGCTCGCAGAGACGACGCCAGGCAGCGCGCGCGGCCGCCTGCTCCGCTTGCTTCTTCGACCGTCCCTCGCCCGTCCCCCATGTGTCGCCCCGCAATGACACCGTCGCGAAGAACCGCTTCGAGTGATCCGGCCCCTCGTGACGCACCTGGTAGCGCGGGAGCTGGTCGAAGGTCTGGGTGGCGAGCTCCTGCAGTCGCGTCTTGTAGTCGTGGCCACCCGGCCCGGAGGCGCCCTCGATGATCCGCGGTTCGAGGAGTCGCAGCACGATCTTGCGCGCGGCGCGCCATCCCCCATCCAGGTAGACGGCGGCGATCACCGCCTCCATCGCATCAGCCAGGATCGACGGCTTGTCGCGCCCACCCGATGTGTCCTCGCCCTTGCCGAGCAGGAGCGCGGCGCCGAGATTCACCTCGCGAGCGACCTCGGCGAGCACCTCACTGTTGACGACCGACGCGCGCAGCTTCGCGAGCTCGCCCTCGGGCATGTCGGGATACTCCGAGAACATGTAGTCGGTCACGACCAGCCCCAGCACCGCGTCACCGAGGAACTCGAGCCGCTCGTTCGAGATCGTGTCCGGGTGCTCGGCGCAGTACGAGCGGTGCGCGAGCGCGAGCTCGACCAGAGCCGAGTCGTGGAACTTGAACCCGAGCGCGAGCTCGAAGTCGCGCGACTGCGTGTTCTTCTTCCGACGACGGCGTCCGGGACGCACGGCTAACTCCCCAGCCGCGCGACGACGTAGTCGACGGCCTCTTGCACGGTGTGCAGATCGCCGAGGTCCTCGTCGTCGATGCTGAATCCGACCGTCCGCTCGCCGAGCTCCTCCTCGAGCGCCTCGACCAGCTCGATGAGCGCGAGCGAGTCGGCACCCAGGTCCTCGGTGAAGCTCGCTGCGGGGGTGATGCGCGACTCGTCGATCTCCAGGATCTCGGCCAGCCGCTCGCGCAGGATGCGGAGCACCTCGTCGGGCCCGATCGGGCCCTGGGCAACGTGGGTCTCAGCCGGCATCGACCGCCTCCTTGAGCCGCCCCACGACACCGGCCTCGATGCACTCGTCGGCGACGCGCACGGCGTTGACGATCGCCCGTGCCGACGACGAACCGTGCGAGACGACGCACACGCCGTCGATGCCGAGCAGCACCGCGCCGCCCGTCTCGTCGGGGTCGAGCACCGACGCCGCGTCGAGGAGCAGCGGCGTGATCACCTTGCCGGCTTCCTTCGCTTCAGGGGTGGAGTCGAGAACGCCGAACACGAGATTCACGGCTGCGCGCAGGGCGCCCTCAAGCGTCTTGAGCACGACATTGCCGGTGAAGCCGTCGGTCACGATGACGTCGACAGTGCCGTGCATGATGTCGCGGCCTTCGACGTTGCCTTGGAAACCGGGCAGGTCGCCGAGCAACGCGAACGTCTTCTTGCGGAGCTCGTCGCCCTTGCCGGGCTCCTCGCCGTTCGACAGCAACCCGACGGTCGGCTCGTCGACGCCCAGCCGCGTGCGCGCGTACTCGCGTCCCATGCGAGCGAACTGCGCGAGCCACTCCGGCGTGCAGTCGACCGTCGATCCGCCGTCGATCAGGAGCTGCAGGTGCCGGCCGCCCGGAACGGGGATCGGCACTGCGATCGCCGGGCGGGCGATCCCACGGATCCGACCCATGCGGAGGAGCGCGGCGGCCATCGTCGCGCCGGTGTTCCCGGCGCCGACCATCGCCTGCGCGCGGCCTTCGCGGACCGCCTGCGCGCAACGGACCAACGACGAGTCCTTCTTCCGCCGGGCGGCGGACGCCGCGTCCTCGTCCATCGCGACGACATCGCCGGCGTGCTCGAATTGCACGCCGGCAGCTTCGGCGTCGTCGGGGAGCAACGGCGCGACCGCGTCCTCGCGACCGATGAGCAGGATCCCGACCCCCAGCTCAGCAGCGGCTTGGAGCGCGCCGTCGACGATCTCCTCCGGCGCGTGGTCGCCGCCCATGGCGTCGACCGCGATCACGTGCGCTCGTTCGACCACCCGTTAATCGACCTCGATGGCCTGGCGGTCGCGGTACCAACCGCAGTTGTCGCACACGACGTGCGGGCGCTTCACCGCGCCGCAGTTCGAGCAGATCGACCGGGGCGGCGCCGCCAACCGCCAGTTCGCGGCGCGGCGGCTTCTCGTCTTGCTCCTGGAGGTCTTGCGCTTGGGGACGGCCATCAGGTGCCTTTCGGGTGAGGGCTCAGAGGTCGAGCTCGGACAGCACGGCCCACCGCGGGTCGGGCGGCGGCGGTTGACGGTTGGCATCGGCCTCGCTCGAGCACGGGCCGAGACCGATCGATTCGCACGTCGGCGCGAGCGGCAGGTCGAGGAGGACGACGTCCCGCACGAGCTGCTCCAGGTCGAGCTGGTGGCCGACCAGGGGGTAGGTGTCGCCTTCGACGGCGTCGGGCTCGAAGAGCTCGTTCACCTCGAGGGCGAGCTCCTCGTCGATCTCGGTGAGACAGACGCTGCAGGCCGCGCGCCACTGAGCCCGGACGTTCCCCCGGACGACGATCCCCTCGGGGACCCGTTCCAGCATGAGATCCAGCACAATGGGCTCGTCGTCGGGGACCCACGCCGCCGATCCCGCCAGCCCCGCAACCGGCACCTCGAGGTGCAGGGGGCGGCGGGCCGCCGGCTTGGAGAGCAGGTCGGCGACGTCGATGCGCAGCGCCGTGATGTCGGCGGTCATGTGACAAGGGGCGAAGAGGACATTTGGCCCGGCGTCGCCCCGAAGCACGTCGAGCCCTGTCAGGATATCAGGCGACGCTGTTTTCCAGCTTTTTCCAGGGCTTCAGGGACGCGAGCCGCGTGCGCTACCGGGCGTCCTGGTCGAAGAAGGTGCGTTCGTCCTCTTCTTCGTCGTCGTCCTCGGCGAGTGCGTTGTACTCGTCGACCGGCTCCGGCTCGGGCTCGATGACGACCTGGAGCCGTTCCCGTCCCTTCTGGACCGCTTGCATGGTCCGCTCGAGGACGACCTCGAAGGCGGCGAGCTTCTGGTCGACGTAGTCCTCGGCCTCGTGCCTGAGCTGGCGGCCCGACGCCTCGGAGTCGTCGACGAGGGACTGGGCGACGCGGCGGGCTTCGCGCACGATCTCAGTGCGCTCGACCATGCGCTCGGCGCGGACACGGCCCGCCTCGATGATGTCGTCGGCTTCGCGGCGGGCCTGGCTCAGGAACTCCTCGCGCTCCTTCAGCAGCCAGCGGGCGTGACGAAGCTCCTGGGGAAGGGTGGCGATGGACTCCTCGAGCAGCTCGAGGAATTCCTCGCGGTTCACGAGGACCGACGCCGACATCGGCATCGAACGCCCCGCCTCCACCAGCTCCTTGAGCCGGAGGAGGATCGTCTCGACGTCGTACGCGGCCTCGTCGCTCATCGCGCTCGACCGACTCGCATCATGACCCGTCGGGCACCTGCGGGTGCCGGAACCGCTCGGCCAGCCTCTTCGCGACCGCCGCCGGCACCATGCTCGTGACGTCGCCACCGAAGCGGGCGACCTCGCGAACGAGGCTCGACGACAAGAACGAGTACTGCGGACTGGTCGAGATGAAGAACGTGTCGATCCCCGACAGGCGCTGATTCATCTGCGCCATCTGGAGCTCGTAGTCGAAGTCGGAGACGGCTCTCAGGCCCTTGACGATCGCCTGCGCGTCGTGCTCTTCGGCGAAGTCGACCAACAACCCCTTGAAGAACTCGATCTGCACGTTGCCGAGGTGCGCCGTCTCCTCCCGGAGCATCTCCTGACGCTCCTCGAGGGTGAACAGCGACTCCGACTTCTGGGGGTTACGGATCACGGCCACGATGACGAGGTCGAAGTGGCGCGCGGTCCGCTCGATGATGTCGAGATGGCCGTTGGTCACCGGGTCGAACGAACCCGGGCACAGGGCTGTAGCCATGCGCCGCGACTCCCTGGTCTGGTCGAGCTCTCAGCTGGACGAGATGGTCAGGACGGTCACGAGCGTATCCCCGTAGCCCCGTTCCCATGCGGTTTCCCACGACTCGGGGGCCACAACCGGCCCGGCATTCGACGACCGCTCCAAGACGACCGTCGCCCCCGGAGCGAGCCAACCGGAGTCGTCGAGCGCCTCGAGCACCCGCGCGACGTCGGCGGCAGAGGTGTCGTACGGGGGGTCGAGCAGCACCACGTCGAAGGGACGCTCGGCGGGTGGCTTCCCGCCGAGGAACGTCGCCACTGTGCTGCCCTGGACGCGCGCTTGCCCGCGGAGGCGAGTCGTGGCGAGGTTGCGGCGGATCGCATCGACCGCGGTGTGGTCCCGGTCCACGAGCACCGCACGGCTGGCACCGCGAGACAGCGCCTCGATCGCGAGCGCCCCGCTCCCCGCGTAGAGGTCGAGCACGGACGCGTCGACGAGCCGGTCCGGGCCGAGCGCACCGAACAGCGACTCCTTGACCCGATCGGTCGTCGGTCGGGCCGAGCCGCGCTTCGGCGCGACGAGCGGCAACCCGCCGGCGGCGCCGGCGATCACACGCATGCCGCCTCGTCGCCCGCGCGCCATGTCAGCTCTTGAACAGGAACTCGACCGCGTCGCCGAGCAGGTCTTCGACTTCCTCGCGCAACTGCGCGTGCTGCGAGAGCGACGGATCGTCGTCGAGGGTGCGCTCGGCGACGGCGCGAGCCTCGAGCACGATCTGCTCGTCGCGTGGGATCCGTCCCAGCTTGAGGTCGCTGAACCCGGCCTGCCGCTCGCCGAAGACCTCGCCGGCGCCACGGATCTCGAGATCGCGTTCGGCGAGCAGGAACCCGTCCGTCGATGCGGCCAGCGCCTCCATGCGTGCTTCGGCATCGGGCGTCGTCGGATCGGCGAACAGGAAGCACCACGATCCGTCGACGCCGCGCCCGATGCGACCGCGCAGCTGGTGCAGCTGTGACAGCCCGAAGCGTTCGGCGTCCTCGACGATCATCACGGTGGCGTTGGGGACGTCGACTCCCACTTCGATGACGGTCGTGGCGACGAGCACGTCGAGCTCGCCGGTGCGAAACGCGTCCATCACCGCTTCCTTCTCGCGCGCCGGCAGCTGCCCGTGCAACAACCCGAGACGCAGACCGGCGAGCTCTTCGGTTCCGAGACGCTCGAACTCCGCCGTCGCCGCCTTCACCTCCAGCCGCGGCGACTCCTCCACGAGCGGGCACACGACGTACGCCTGGTGGCCGGCTTCGACTTCGCTGCGCAACCGGTCGTACGCCACAGTGCGTTCGAGGGGGCTGGGCCCGATGACCGCGGTCTCCACCGGAGTGCGTCCCGGTGGCATCTCGCGCAGCTCCGACTTGTCGAGGTCGCCGTACACCAGCATCGCCGCGGTCCGGGGGATCGGGGTCGCCGTCATGACGAGCACGTCGGGTTCCTCCCCCATGCCGCGCAGCACGGCGCGTTGTTCGACCCCGAACCGGTGTTGCTCGTCGATGACCGCGACGCCGAGGCGGGGGAACTCGACCTCGCCGTAGATGAGCGCGTGGGTGCCGATCACGATGTCGACCTCGCCCGTACGCAGGCCCTCGACGAGCCGGCGTCGGTCGGCGGCGCCCGTCCGGTTCGTGATCAGCTCGGCCCGCACGGGCCGCTCCCCCATGAGCGTCGTTTCCGACACGACCGTGAGGCCCTCGAGCAGACGGCGCGACGTCAGGTAGTGCTGCTCGGCGAGCACCTCAGTCGGAGCCATGAACGCGCCCTGGTGACCGCCCTGCACCGCTGCGAGCAGCGCGCTGAGCGCGACAACGGTCTTGCCCGACCCGACGTCACCCTGCAGTAAGCGGTGCATCGGCGCCGGCCCGGCAAGGTCGCCGAAGATGACGTCGAGCGCTCGACGCTGATCACCGGTGAGCTCGAACGGTAGCCCCTCATGGAATGCGCGCACGAGCGGGCCGTCCACTTCGTGCCGGATCCCGGTCTGCTCCTGCGCCAGGGCTCGCTTGCGAGCGACGAGGCCGACCTGCATGCGCAGGAACTCGTCGAACTTGAGCCGCTGCGCGGCGCGGCGGTGATCATCGTGCGCGTCGGGCCGGTGAATGCCCCAGTACGCGCTCGTTCGATCGGCGAGCCCGTGCTCGTCGAGCAGTGCCGGATCGAGCGGGTCGGCGAAATCGCGCGGCCTGGTCTTCTGGAGGCAGTCGCCGAGGAGCTTGCGCAGCTGCCAGGTGAACACCTCCGCCTTTCCCGACTGCGGGTACACGGGGACGATCGCGCCGGTGTTTTCGCCAACCCGGTCGAGCACGTCGACGACCGGATTCGTCATCTGCCGGCGGCTGCGGCGGTGCTCGACCCGACCGAAGAACGCGGCTTCGGTCCCGACGGGAAGTTGCTTCTCCCGCCAGCCCTGGTTGAAGAAGACGACCCGCAGATACGACGTCCCGTCGAACACCTCGCCCTCGACGATCGCCCGGCCCTGCCGCGTGCGCCCGCCGCGAATCTTCTTGACCTCCGCGAAGACCGTGGCTTCCTCGCCCACCGCGAGCTCGGCGATCTCCGACTGCTTCGTGCGGTCGTGATACCGGCGCGGATAGTGCTGGAGGAGGTCGAGCGCGGTACGGATCTCCATCTCGGCCAGGCGGGGCTCGAGCTTCGGCCCGACTGCGCGCAGGTCCGAGACCGGGTGCGCAGCGAGCTCGCGCAGCGTCAATCCGTCCGGCCGGCGCACCGCCTACTCGACGCCGAGGAGGTACGCGTAGAGCGGCTGGTCACCCTCGTGCACCTCGACTTCCAGATGCGGGTGGGCGAGCGCGACGTGCTCCTCGAGGCGTGCCGTCTCGGACGAGTGCACATCGGCACCGACGAGCACGGTCACGAGCTCGCTGTCGTCGTCGACCAGCTGCTCGACGAGCCCGATGGCGGCGTCGGCGGGCGTCTTCTCCACGACGCGGATGCCGTCACGGCTGATCGCGATCCAGTCGCCCGCCGCGATCGGCCCCCCGTCGCCCATGCTGTCGCGCACGGCCCGCGTGATCTCGCCCGTGCGCACGCGTTGTGCCGCCTCGGTCATCGAAGCGACGTTGGCGTCGACGCTCGCCTGCGGGTCGTACGCGACCAGCGCCGCCAGCGCCTCCATCACCGCCATCGTGGGCACGACCTCCACCCGCCGCTCGGTGAGCGCGTCGACCTGTTCCGCCACCGGCACGATGTTCTTGTTGTTGGGCAGGACGATCACGGCCTCAGCCGGGCAACGGTCGACCGCCTCGAGGATCTGTGCCGTCGACGGGTTCATCGACTGGCCGCCCGCCACGATCTCTTGCACGCCGAGGCTGCTCAGCAGCCGTTGCACCCCGACGCCGACGCCGACGGCGACCACGGCGGTCGTGCAGGCCTCCGCAGCACTCGCGTTCTCGCCGGCGGGCTCATCCAGCTCTCCCGGCGCGGCGTGCTCGCGGACCCACTGCTCTTCCTCGACCTGGTCGAGCAGGTCGGTCACGCGGATGTTGTGAGGTCTCCCGGCATCGATGCCGGCCTCGATCGCGGCGCCGACGTCGTTGGTGTGCACGTGGCAGTTCCAGATGCCGTCGCCGCCGACGACGACGATCGAGTCACCGAGCGACCCCCAAGTGTCGCGGAACGCGGGAATGGTGGAGTCCTGCGCCTCGAGCAGGTACATGACCTCGTACCGAAGCGTCGAGACGTCCTCGCCGTGCAGGTGCGCCTCGACCGCCGGTGGCGTCGCGACAACCTGCGGCTCCGGCAGCGGACGGCCTTCGACCACGTTGAGGAACGCGTCGATCATCAGTGCGAACCCCTGGCCGCCGGCGTCGACCACGCCCGCCTGCTTGAGCACCGGCAGCAGCTCCGGAGTCCGCTCGACCGCCTCGCGAGCAGCAGCGGCGGCCCGATCGAGAAGGACGGACAGCTCCTCCTCGCCGTCGTCGCGCGCGGCTTCGACGGCCTCGGTCGCGGCGCGCACCACGGTCAGGATCGTGCCCTCCACGGGCCGGAGCACCGCCTGATATGCCGCGTCTGTCGCGCGGCGCAGGCCGACGACGAGGTCACGGCCCGACGCCCCGTCGAGGTCCGAGAAGGTGTCGGCAAGGCCGCGCAGGATCTGCGACAGGATGACCCCGGAGTTCCCACGCGCGCCCATGAGGGACCCGTGCGAGACGGCCCGGCACACCTCGCCCATACCCTCGGCCGAGTCGAGCTCCCCGCACACCGACTCGAGCGTGAGGGCCATGTTCGTGCCCGTGTCGCCGTCCGGGACCGGGTAGACGTTGAGCCGGTTCAGCTCGTCCTGGTGCGATCGCAGCGCGTCGCGGTACGTGAAGACCACGCGCCGCAGATCGGCAGGCGCCAGCTCCTCCAGCGCTCTCATCCCTCTCCTGTCGCCGTCGCAAGCTCCGGCTCGGGGCTCTTTCGTCGCGGTCGCAAGCTCCCGCTCTGCAACGGCAGTCGGCGAAGCCGCTGCCGTTGCGGCCGTCGGTCGGCAAAGCCGCCGCCTCCGCGCGGATGTTACTGCGGTCACATTCCGAGGCCGCCGGATGCGGTTGCTACTCTTGGGCGTTCCCGAGCGTTCCGAGGTACTCCGATGGCATCCGTGTGCGAGGTGTGTGGCAAGCGGCCGCAGTTCGGCATGCGCATCAGCCACTCGCACCGGCGCACCAAGCGCCGCTGGAATCCCAACGTGCAGCGCATCCGCGCCGTCGTGAACGGCACCCCGAAGCGCATCCACGTGTGCACCTCCTGCCTGAAGGCAGGCAAGGTGCAGAAGCCGTAGAGAGCCGTCACCCCGTGCAGGGAGTGATCCGCTCCTACGACCCCCAGACCCGCGAGGGGGCGCTCATCCGGGACACCGATCGCGAAGAGTTCACCCTGGCGCTCGACGCGCTCGACGGATCGATCTTTCGCATGCTGCGCCAGGGGCAGCGGGTGGTGTTCGAGCTCGACGATGCCGGGCGTGCCACGAACGTCCGGATCGGCGCCGAGGTCGACATGGGCCTCCCCACCGCCGACGTCTGACCCACTTCAGGGCCGGCTGCCGTCAGTACGACCGGCGGCGACGCCCGCCCGTGAGCGCGCCGTAGATGAAGAGGAGCAGCGTCGCACCCACGAAGGCGACGAGCAGCGAGTACAGGCTGAACTCGTTGATGCCCTCGCCGCCGAGGGCGGAGAAGATGATGCCGCCGATGATGCCGCCGGCGATGCCGATGAGGATCGTGCCGATGCAGCCGGCGCCCTTCACGCCGGTCACGCCTTTCGCCAAGGCTCCGGCGATGAAGCCCACCACGATCCACGACAACCAGCTCACGGCGTCCCCCTCGGCGTCCGGGTCGGCGACACCGTAGCCGCATGCTTCGGCGGGCCTCCGGGTACTACCGGTCCACTCCGGTTGGGCCTCGTTTCGGAAGCCCAACTAGGCTGATTGGACCGTTTTCCCGCAAGGAGAGTCGGTGTCGTGGCCATCGCGTTGAATGCCCCACCCACCCAGAACGAGAACCTGCTCCGCTGGGTGGAGGAGATGGTCGCCCTGTGCGAGCCCGAGTCCGTCCACTGGTTCGACGGCTCGGACGACGAGTACGAGCTGCTGTGCAAGCAGCTGGTCGACGCCGGCACCTTCGTGGAGCTCGACTCCGCCAAGCGCCCCGGCTCGTACTGGGCCGCCTCCGACCCCGGCGACGTCGCCCGGGTCGAGGACCGCACGTTCGTCTGCTCGGAGCGTGAGGACGACGCCGGGCCCAGCAACAACTGGCAGGACCCGACCGAGATGCGGGGCCGTCTCCAAGATCTGTTCCGTGGCTCGATGCACGGCCGGACCATGTACGTCGTCCCGTTCAGCATGGGACCGCTCGGTTCCCCTCTCTCGTACATCGGCGTCGAGATCACGGACTCGCCGTACGTGGCGGTGAGCATGCGCACGATGACGCGCGCCGGGACGGCCGCCCTCGAGGTGCTCGGCAACGGCGACTTCGTCCCGTGCATGCACTCGGTCGGCGCGCCGCTCGAGCGGGGCGAAGCCGACGTGCCTTGGCCGTGCAACAACGACGACAAGTGGATCGTCCACTTCCCCGAGAGTCGAGAGATCTGGTCCTATGGATCCGGGTACGGCGGCAACGCCCTCCTCGGCAAGAAGTGCTTCGCTCTCAGGATCGCCTCGGTGATCGCCCGTGACGAGGGCTGGCTCGCCGAGCACATGCTGATCCTCAAGCTCACGAACCCCGAGGGCGTCAGCCGCTACATCGCGGCGGCGTTCCCGTCGGCGTGCGGCAAGACCAACCTCGCCATGCTGATCCCCACGCTGCCGGGCTGGGAGGCCGAGACCATCGGCGACGACATCGCGTGGATGAAATTCGGTGCCGACGGCCGTCTCCACGCGATCAACCCGGAGTTCGGGTTCTTCGGCGTCGCCCCGGGCACCAGCATGGAGACCAACCCCAACGCCATGCTGACGCTCACGAAGAACACGGTCTTCACGAACACCGCACTCACCGACGACCGCGACGTGTGGTGGGAGGGCATGACGCCCGACTCGCCCGAGCACTGCACCGACTGGCGACAGAACGACTGGACGCCGCAGTCCGACACGCCGGCGGCCCACCCGAACTCGCGGTTCTGCGTCCCGGCGGCGCAGTGCCCGGTGATCGCGTCCGAGTGGGAGGACCCGAAGGGCGTGCCCATCTCGGCGTTGCTGTTCGGCGGGCGGCGGGCGACGACCGTGCCGCTGGTTTTCGAGGCCCGCGACTGGGAGCACGGCGTGTTCATCGGCGCCACGATGGGCTCGGAGAAGACCGCCGCCGCGGTCGGCGGCCTCGGACAGCTCCGGCGCGACCCGTTCGCGATGCTGCCGTTCTGCGGCTACCACATGGCCGACTACTTCGCCCACTGGCTCAGCATGACCGGCCACACGGACGAGTCGAAGCTGCCGCGCATCTACGGCGTCAACTGGTTCCGCAAGGACGCCGCCGGCAAGTTCCTGTGGCCCGGGTTCGGCGAGAACTCGCGGGTGCTCGCCTGGATCTTCGACCGCTGCGAGAACACCGCCGGCGCGACCGAGACGCCGATCGGGTTCGTCCCCGGCTCCGACGATCTCGACGTCGACGGGCTCGACGTGGCGCCGGCGGCGGTCCAGGACGCCGTGCGCGTGGACGCCGATGAATGGCGCACGGAACTGCCGCTCATCCGTGAGCACTTCGAGGCGCTGGGCGAGAAGATGCCCATACCGCTGTGGAACGAGCTCAGCGAGCTGGAGGCCCGGCTCGGCGAGAACGGCACCCCGCGCAAGTAGGGGAAACCGCATGCAGGATCGTCTGATCCACGACGCCGACGCGCACATCATGGAGCCGCCGGACCTCTTCACGAAGTACGCCGACCCCGACGTGCGCGAGCGGATCGCCGAGCTCACGGTGGGCTTCCGCCAGCCGGACCACCACGACGGTGACGAGATCGTCGAGCACTTCCGGCGGAAGCACCAGAACCCCGAGTTCCGCCGCGACGACGCCGAGCAGATCTGGCTGCGCAAGAACTTCGAGGCCACGGGATCGTTCATCGCCGAAGACCGACCCGCCGCTCTCGACATGCTCGGCGTCGCCAGCCAGCTCGTGTTCAACACGTTCACCAACAAGACCTTGCAGAGCGTCGAGCACGCCGAGGATCTGGATCTCGCCTACGGCCTCGCCCGCGCCCACAACCGCGCCATCGTCGATTTCTGCGCGGTCGACGCGCGGCTCCTCCCGACGGGCTACGTGCCGCTCGCGGACTTCGAACGCTCGGCGGCATTCGCGGGCGAAGCGCTCGAGATGGGCTGTCAGGCGCTGCTCGTCGCATCGGCGTGCGGGCGCCGTCATTCACCCAGTCACGTCGGTCTCGACCCCGTGTGGGCCCAGGCGCAGGACGCCGGCATCCCGATCGTGTTCCACGTCGGCGGGGGTGGCCGCCTCGTAGACCCGATGATCTTCGAGAACGGCCTTCCGCCGGTGCCCGACTTCCATGGCGGCGACGGCAACTTCCGGTCCGTCGACTACATCGCCATCCAGTACCCCGTGATGCAGGCGCTGGGCACGTTGATCATCGACGGCGTGCTCGACCGGTTTCCCGCGTTGCGTTTCGGCGTCATCGAGCAGGGCGGGACCTGGCTTCCGGGGCTCATGCGCACGCTCGACTCCGCCGCCGACGCGTTCCGCAGGAACGAGGAGCGCCTCCGGCAACTCCAGCTGCGCCCGAGCGAGTACATCACTCGTCAGGTGCGGGTGACGCCGTATCCGCACGAGGACGCAGGCTGGATCATCGAGCAGTCGGGCGAGGAAATCTGCATGTTCTCGTCCGACTACCCGCACGTCGAAGGCGGTCGCAACCCGCTCGGCCGCTTCGAGCGGAGCCTGGCCCGCCTGCCGGAGCGCGCCAAGCAGCGTTTCTACTGCGACAACTTCGTCGATCTCATGGGTGCGGCGCTCCCCAGCCGGCAGCTTGCCTAGCGACCTCTGCTCGACGCCTGCGGTGTCACCGCTACGATGCGCGCAGTCCGCGCCCTAGGGGGATCCGCATGTCCGTGACGGCGTATGTCCTCATCCAGACCGAAGTCGGCAAGGCCGTGAGCGTCGCCGAGCAAGCGCGCAAGATCACCGGCGTCCTGTCCGCCGACGACGTGACGGGACCGTACGACGTCATCGTGAAGACGGAGGCAGCCACCCTCGACGAGCTGGGCAAGATGGTCGTGTCTCAGATCCAGGCGGTCGAGGGGATCACCCGCACCTTCACCTGCCCGGTCGTCAATCTTTGATCACTCGTCGCGCTGGCGGCCCGCACGCTTTGCGCGCCGGTCGTGGCGGGCGAACGCCAGCTCGATGAGGCGGTCGAGCAACTCCGGGTAGCTGACGCCCGACTCCTCCCACAACCGCGGGTACTGCGAGACACCGTCGACGAAGCCGGGGATGGTGTTGAGCTCGTTGAGAACGAAGCCGCGTCCGGGACCGCCGTCCGCCGCCGTCTCCTCGAGGAAGAAGTCGACGCGGGCCATCGCCTCGCACCGGCATGCCTCGAACGCGCGCACCGCGAGGCGGCGCACGTCGTCTGTCTGCTCCGCCGAGATCGGCGCCGGCGCCAGCACGCGCGCGTCGTCGCGCTCGTACTTGTCGGCGTAGGAGTAGAACTCGTCTCCGGGAACGATCTCGCCCGGCAGCGACGCCTCCGGCGGGTCGTCTCCGAGAACGGCGACCTCAATCTCGCGGCCCACCACGGCTTCTTCGGCGATGGCCCACTCGTCGAAGCTCAGGGCGAGGTCGAGGGCGGTGTCGAAGCTCGCGCGGTCGTGTGCCCGCGAAACTCCGACCGAGGAGCCGAGGTTGGCCGGCTTCACGAAGCACGGGTAGCCAAGCTCCGCCTCGACCTGCGCGGCGAACGCGACCCGGTCGTGGCCGTCCCGGAAGGATGCGTAGCGCGCGATCGGTAACCCGCACGCCTCGAACGCGCGCTTCATCATCACCTTGTCCATGCCGACCGCGGATCCCACGACGCCCGAACCGACGTAGGGCAGTCCGGCCAGCTCGAGGAGTCCCTGCACGGTCCCGTCCTCGCCGTACGGACCGTGGAGCAGCGGGAACACGACGTCGGCGTCGAGTCCCGAGCGCACCTCGACCTCGTCGAGCTCGCCGTGATCTCCGCGCGCGACCAGGTCGCCGAGATCCGACACCGGCTCGCCCTCCACCGGCAACGCGGCCGGGAGCGCCTTGGCGCCCTGCTCGATCATGCGTCGCGCCTGATCGGCGAACAGCCATCGCCCGTCGGTGGTGATGGCAACCGGAAGCACTTCGTAACGCGCGGGGTCGAGCGCCTTCGCCACGGAGACCGCGGTGACGCGCGAGACGTCGTGCTCGGCGGAGCGGCCACCGAAGAGGAGCAGAACGCGGACTCGACGACGCGGGGAATTCATCACATCACGTTGAACACGGCACGGATCCCGAGACCCATGAGGAACAGCCCGACGAGACCGTACAGCAGCTCCAACCGCCCGCGCATCGCGTCGCGGTACTGGAACGCGAGCCCGACCGTGAGGAACACGAGGAACCCGTAGAACATGTGGACACCGGACGGCTTGTACTTGTACGCCGCCACGAGGGCGGTCCCGAGAACGACGTCGATCATGAACAGCACCTCGGCGACGATTGTCATGATCCACACCCATCGGCCTCGCCAGCGCGGCACGCGCCACGCGATGAGCGCCACAACGCCGGCAATTCCGTTGGCGACGACCGCGATGAACCCGAGCCAGTTGTGCGTGTCGAGCACGAACGTCTTGATCGCAGGAACCCCGAAGCCTCGAGCGCGCGGCTCAGAGCGCGGAGTCGCCCGCGGCGTCAGTCGAGAACGCCGTGTCGCCGCCGCGCAGGATGCTCTTCAGCACCTTCCCCGCAGGATTGCGAGGGAGCGGCTCGGCTCGCAGCTCGACATGCGCAGGGACCTTGAAATCGGCGAGCCGGCCCGCGCAATGCGCGCGAAGGGACTCCACGGTCGCGGTGGCGCCCGGCTTGAGCTGCACGACCGCCTTGACCTCCTCGCCCAGCACTTTGTGCGGGACACCGACGACCGCGGCGTCGATGACGTCGGGGTGCTCGAACAGCACCTCTTCGACCTCCACGCAGTACACGTTCTCCCCGCCCCTGATGATCATGTCCTTCGCGCGATCCACGAGGTACAAGAAGCCGTCGTCGTCGAAGCGCCCTATGTCGCCGCTTCGGAACCATCCGTCGGCTGTGACCGCCTCCGAGGTCGCGTCAGGCCGGTTCCAGTAGCCGCGGCTCATCATGGTCGGGCCTCGCAACCAGATCTCGCCCCGCTCACCGGTCGGCACGGGCTTGCCCGCTTCGTCGACGACCTCGATCTCGACCGTCGGGGCCGGACGGCCGACGGAGTCCGGATGCGTGCGGTAGTCGTCGCCGGTGTTCGAGGTCGCCACGGACGCACTCTCTGTCAGGCCGTAGGCAGTGGCAAGCGTCTTGCGCACCTTCGGGAACCGCTCGTGAATGCGCTGCACGAGCTCGGGCGCGGCCGGCGCACCGCCGTAGCTGACGCGCACGACCGTCGAGAGGTCGTAGTCCTCGAAGCTGGGCGACTCGACGATCCTCCACATGATTGTCGGGACGCCGCCGAAGCTGGTGACCTTCTCACGCTCGATCGTCGCCATCGCGGCATCGGGATCGAAACGGCCGGGCGGCATCAGCACGAGCTTGGCGCCCGAGGCGTAGCAGAGCGTCATCGTCGAAAGACAGCCGGTGACGTGGAACAGCGGGACCACGAGCAGGGTCGCCGATTGGATGTCGCTCGACAGCTCGGGAGCCGCTTCACCGCCGCGACTCGCATTGGCGATGCCGAGGCAGAAGATGTTCTGGAGGTTCGCGAGCGCTTGGCGGTGCGTGAGCGTCGCGCCCTTCGGTCGGCCCGTCGTCCCCGACGTGTAGAGGATCGCGAACAGGTCGTCTTCGGCGACGGCGACGTCGGGCAGCGCACCGGGATCCTCGCCCAGTAGGTCCGTGCCCGGTCGCGCCGCACCGTCACGCTCCTCGAGATCCATGACATAGACGTGCTCGAGCTCGGGCAACTCGTCGACGCGATCTCGGACCGCCTCCCAGCGCTTCGCGTCGCAGAACAGCAGCTTGGCTCCGGAGTCGCGCAGCCCGAACTCGAGCTCTTCGGTCTTCCACCACGCGTTGAGCGGAACGACGACCGCGCCGATGGCTGCCGCGGCCCAGAACAACACGACCCACTCGACGTTGTTCGCCGAGACGATCGCAAGACGGTCTCCGTGCCCCAGCCCGAGCTCCTGGAGCGCAGCCGCGACGCGACGTACCAACGTGTTGTGCTCGTCGTACGTGAGTCGCCTGTCGCCCTGCACGAGGAAGTCGACGCCGGCGCGCGCGTCCGCCATGCCGATGATCTCCCGCAGCGACCGCAGTCGGTTCTTGTACACCTGCAACGGGACGCCGAGGACGTCCTCGGTCGCTATCTCGAACGCGCCGCCCGGGCCGGTGAGCCCGGCGAGGACGGGGTCGTCCGTGGTAGGGACGTTCCCGACCGTCATGGCGTCACCGACGCTCGGCGGGTGAAGAAACTTGTTCGTGCTGGATCACGTCGAATGACCACAGCTCGCTCGCGGTGCCGACCGGTCCGCTGGTGCTGTGCGCCTTGTGACCGTGTTGGAAGGCGGGACTGCTGGCCCACGCCTGGAAGTCGTCTTCGGATCGCCACCGCGTGTACACGAGGAACGTGTCGCGCTCGTCGGTCGGACGCAGGAGCTCGAACGCCTCGAAGCCGGCGGCCTTCGAGACCTCGCCGGCGCGGGCCGCGAACCGCTGCTCGAATTCCTCGACCCGCTCGGCGGGCACGGTGATGGCGTTGATGCGCACGACGCTCATGAGGCCTCTTTCTACCGCCTTCCCCGCCCGCCGCGAGACGGCCAAAAAATTGGGGGCTTCCCGGCCCGCGAAGTTCGTGGTTTACTCCACCTGACAGAGGGAATTCTTTCCCAAGCGACCTAGAACGCGGCATTCCGGGCAGCGGTCCTGTCAGCCTGGAGTCCAAGATCGGTGAGCCGGCGGGCCGTCCCTGCCCCGGTCCGTTGGCTCACCTTTTTTCGTTCCGTTGCGATATCCCTGCGCGTCTCAGCCCTGCTCGCGCAGGAACCGCTCGATCTCCGACGCCAGCTCCTCGCCCGTCGGCAGCTCACTCGCCCCGGAGGCCTCAGCCTCTTCGATGTTGCGCACCATCTCCGCGACGTCGGGGCGCTCCGAGAGCCCTTCCTCGACTCGCTCGAGGTACTCGTCGGTCTGCGCGTCCAGCGCGGTGAGGTCGGCTTGCAAGCCCCCGATCTCCTGCAACCGCGTCAACAGCGCGCGGATCGCCGGCGGCGACGGGGTGGCCCCGACGTAGTGCGGAACCTGGGCCCAGAGGCCCACTCCCGGGATGCCGGCCTCTCCCATCGCGACCTGGAGGACAGTCTGCGCTCCGGTCGGACCGGTGTAGTCCGCGCGCCACGCGCCGATCTCGTCCGCGAGTGACGAGCTCGTCGCCGTCGCGAGCACGTTCACCGGACGGCGGTGCGACGCGAGCGCGGGCATGCCGCCGAGCCCGAACATCATGCTCACGCCCAAGCGCTGCGCCATCTGCACGAGCTCGTCACTGAACGCCTGCCAGCGCAGTGACGGTTCAGGCCCCCGGCACAGCACGACATCGCGCCCCGCGTGCCCGGCGATGAGCTCGACAGCCGGCCACGTGATCTCACGAGTCGCGCCGTCGACGAGGTGGACACTCGGCCGAGTCTGCTGCAGATCCACGAGGTCGGTGAGATCGACGCGGCCGAAGGGACGGACCGACTCGAGCGCATCGTTCAACACCGCGGCTGCACCACCGCCGGCAAGTCCGGCGTCGACCCAACCGGATAACGACACGATCAACACCGGTTGACGGAGCTCCGGCCACCTCTCTACATCGAGCACATGACCACCTTATTGGTCATACCCCACAAGCCGCGCCCGCACGACGAGCGGATGAGTAGATTCCGACCGTGCGCCTGCGCATCTTCACCGAGCCACAGCAAGGAGCCACCTACGACCAGCAGCTCGCGGTGGCACGCGCCGCGGAGCGTCTTGGCTTCGACGGCTACTTCCGTTCCGATCACTACCTGCGCATGGGCGACGGCGACCCGGGTCCGGGTCCCACCGACGCGTGGATCACGCTCGCCGGACTCGCGCGGGAGACGTCGCGCCTGCGACTTGGCACGCTTGTCACTGCAGCGACGTTTCGCCTCCCGGGACCGCTGGCGATCTCGGTCGCGCAGGTCGACGCCATGAGCGGCGGACGCGTCGAGCTCGGCATCGGAGCCGGTTGGTTCGAAGAAGAGCACCGCGCGTACGGGATCCCGTTCCCCTCCACACGAGAGCGATTCGAACGACTCGAGGAACAACTCGCGATCGTCACCGGTCTCTGGACGACACCGGTCGGAAAGCGGTTCTCGCACTCCGGCGCGCACTATCAGCTCGCCGATTCGCCCGGGCTGCCCAAGCCCGTGCAGCAGCCGCATCCACCGGTCATCATCGGCGGCTACGGCACCAAGCGGACGCCGTCGCTCGCCGCGCGTTACGCGCAGGAGTTCAACCTCCCGTTCCCGCCCGTCGACGTGTACCGCGAGTACGTCGCTCGCGTACAACAGGCGTGCGTGGACACGGGACGAGACCCGGCCTCACTGCGTACAACGGTCGCGCTCGTCGTCTGCTGCGGGAGCGACGAAGCCGAGCTCCGGCGTCGCGCCGAATCCATCGGCCGCGAGCCGGACGAGCTGCGCGCGAACGGCGCCGCCGGACTTCCCGACGAGGTCGTCGAGAGACTGCACGCCTTCGCGGAGGCGGGCGCCGAGACGGCCTACCTTCAGCTGCTGGACCTCACCGATCTCGACCACGTGCAACTGCTCGCGGCCGAGGTGATGCCAGAGGTTGCGGCGGCATGAACTTCGGCGTACACGCCGGCCTGCAGAACACGACCACCGACGAGCTGCGCGCGCTGTGGCGACGCATCGAGGGCCACGGGTTCGACTGGATCTCGGTCTGGGACCACTTCTACGCCGCCGATGCCACCGGCGGCGCCGTCTGCCTCGAGGCGGTGTCCACGCACACCGCGCTGGCGCTGGAGACGAGCCGAGTGCGCTGCGGCAGCCTCGTGTACTCGGTCGGTTACCGGCATCCCGCCGTGCTGGCGAACGCGATGGCAACGCTCGACCATCTCGCCGGCGGGCGCATCGTCCTCGGGCTGGGCGGCGGGTGGCACCAGGGCGAGTACGAGGCCTACGGGATCCCGTTCCCGCCGGTGCCGGTGCGGCTGCGCATACTCGACGAGGCCATCCAGTGCATCCGCTTGCTCCTCACCGAGGACGTCGCCGATTTCGACGGCGAGTTCTTCCACCTGCGCGACGCGCGGTGTGAGCCCAAGCCGGTGCAGGCGCGCCTGCCGCTGTGGGTCGGAGGCGGGGGCGAGAAGATCACACTGCGAATCGCCGCCCGCCACGCCGACGGGTGGAACGTGCCGTTCATCGCGCCCGACACGTACCGGCACAAGGTGAAGGTCCTGGACGAGCACTGCTCGGACGTGGGACGCGAGCCGGGCACGATCACGAAGTCGGTGAACCTCGGGCTGGCATGGCGGCCGGGCGACCTCGACGCCCAGTTCGGCAGCATCGCCGAATTCGTGAAGCCCGGCGTGCTGATGGGCAGCGTGCAGGAAGTGGTCGACCGGATCGGCGAGTACACCGACGCGGGCGCCGAATGGGTGATCCTCGCGATGCGGGCACCGTTCGACGTCGACGGGCTCGACCGCTTCGCATCCGAGGTGCTGCCCGCCTTCCGCTGACGCGGCGGAGCCCTGGGGAAGGGGACATCATGGCCGACCGGCGCGAACAGACCGTCGTGACGACGGGCGCGAACTCCGGCATCGGGCTCGCTACGGTGCTCGAAGTGGCACGGCAGGGTTACCGCTCGGTCGGGACGGTGCGCACACCGGAGAAGGCCGAGTTAGTCGCGAAGTCGGCCCATGACGGTGGCCTCGACGTCAACACCGAGATCCTCGACGTGACCGACGCGGCGGCAATCGAGGAGCTCGTCGACCACCACCGCCCTTACGCGCTCGTGAACAACGCCGGTTACTCGATCACCGGAGCGATCGAGGACGTCCCCGACGAGGAGGCGCGCGCCGCCATCGACACGATGGTGCTCGCGCCCATGCGCCTGGCGCGCCTCGCGATCCCGCACATGCGCGAGCGGGGCGAAGGGCGGATCGTGAACGTTTCGTCGATCTACGGGCGGGTGACGACACCGCTCACGGGCTGGTATCAGGGCGCGAAGCACGCCCTCGAGGCACTGACCGACGCGTTGCGCATGGAAGTGGCCGGTTCCGGAATCCGCGTCGTGCTCGTCGAACCAGGCGGATTCCGCACCGGCATCTGGGAGGAGACTGAACGTCAGATCGACAAGCGCGCCGGCTCCCGGTACGACAGTGCATACCGGCGCACGCTCCAGAGCACGCGGCTCACCCAACCGATCATGGGCGACCCGGGACACGTCGCACGGGTGATCGCCGGCGCGCTCAGCGGCTTCACCCGGCCCCGCTACCTCGTCGGGTACGACGCCGCCGCGATCGCGTTGTGGTCACGGCTCACACCCACGGAGATCAAGGACCGCCTTCAGAGGCTGGTGCTCGGCCTGTGACCGCACGGGCCTCGGCGCTCGCAGAAGCGCTGAGCACGCACGCGCCCGAGGAGCTGCGTTGGGTGCGCGCGCCCGGCCGGGTCAATTTGATCGGGGATCACACCGACTACAACGACGGCTTCGTGTTGCCCCTGGCGATCGACCGCGACTGTCTCGTCGCGTTCGCCGGGCGGGACGACGGGCGGGTCTGCGTGCGGTCACTGGACGTCTAGGACGACACC
>JALZAA010000466.1 GCA_030948625.1 Actinomycetota bacterium | reverse complement strand
GTCACGTCGGTCGGGGATCACAGAGAAGAACGCTCTGGGCGGCCGCCGCGTTACAGCGCGCTACCGGTCCTGGCCCTTCCGGTCGCCGCCTTCGGTCGAGCGGTCCGGAGCATGTGAGCCCCCGTGGGCGTCATCTTTGTTCGCGTCGCTGTTCTCATCGTTCGGGGGAGTGCCCCGCGACTGTGCGCCGACATGATCGCCTTCGCCGTTGCCGGGTGCTGCCGGGGCCGCGGTGCCGGGAGGATGCTTGGCGACGTCTGGGGCGGGCCCGCCGGGGCCGGGGCTCGATCCGGCCGCATTCGGGCTCGATACCGTCGTGCTGGGTGGCGCGGGGACGGCGGTCGTGGGCGGCGGCGCGTTATCGGCGGGATTTTGCGCGCCGGTCGGAACCGAGATTCCGACCTTGCCGAGCACTGTGGACGCGACGTTCTGGGCCGGCTCCGGCAACGCGCCCGCTGACGCAAGCCCGGTAGTCAGAGGCAGCGCACACACGACGAGGGCCGTCGTGGCCAGGACCGCCACCCGGGAGGAGGATCGGCGTGTAAGCCGCACCGAATGGGCCTGTCTTTCGAGCATGACGGCAGCTGCGATCTGCTCGATAGCGTGCTGCTCGCCTGCCAACTCCCGACGCTCCGGTGCTTGCCGAAGTGCCTGCAACGCGCGTGCGACCGGGCGGTACGGGGGCGGCGCGTCGGCGATGTCGACCGAGCCCGTCATGAGCCGTTCGGCAGCACCGTCGTCGAGCGCGAATCGGGACATATCGTCTGAGAAACCGTCGCGGGCGGTCATCCCGTTACACCCCGGCGTTCGAGCGCGTCCCGGGCGATCTCCTCGGCGAGTCGTCGGAGCCTGCGGTGTTGGAGCACGCGGACGGTCCCGGGGCGCCTGCCCACGATCGCTGCAACCTCGCCCACGTCGAGTCCGCCGACCACGCGAAGCAGGACCACCTCGGCCTGGTCGCGCGGGAGGCACGCGCGAACCAGAGCTACGGCCGCCTCCGCCCTGACCACGTCCACCGCAGTCGCGGCCGGGTCATCGTCGGCGGGCCGGTCCAAGGCCTCAGGCGTCACGGCGACGCTGGGTCGTCGCGCCTCCCGACGTCGCCAGTCGATGAGACGGTTCCGCGCGATGGTGAACATCCAAGCGCGGAATTGCATCTCGTCGCCGTCGAACTTCGCGAGGTCTCGAGCGGCGACGAACCAGGTCTCGGCCTCGACGTCCTCTGCTGCTACCGGGTCGAGCCCGCGTAGAAACCGCAGCAACCGTGGATGCAACTCGCGCCAGAGGACGGCGATCGCCCCGTGCGAACCCTCGCGCGCGGCCTGGAGCACGTTGGCGAACTCGGGCGTCCCCACGTCAGGCGGTGACTTGCGATTCGAAGTGCCCGCCGACCCGCCCAGTCATGACGTTGAAGGCCTACCTCTTCGCGATGTCCATTGGACGGGAAGATCACGACAGACGCGGCTTGTGTCCTATCACGCAGCGGCCGAGGCGCCTCCGGCCGAAACGCGCGAGGTCGGGCGTTCTACGCAAAATTTTCAGCGCCAACTCGACGAGCGCCTACACAGGCTCGTGTGACTCCTGGCTGCGATCCACGCCCATCGCGTCGTACAGGAAGGAGAGGGTGGTGTCGAGCATCTCGTCGGTCACCGCCGTCGGGTTGACGAGCCGATCGATGCCGAGTCCGTTGAAGAGCGCCAACGAGATCTCGGCGAGGTCGGAGGCCGGGTAGCTCGGGCTTGCACCGAGCATGGCGTACTCGTGTTCGATCAACGCTTGCACCTGCGCCCGAGATCGTTTGACACTGGCGGTCAACTTTGCCTGCGCCTCCGGGTTACGCCTTGCGTACAGGACGAACTCGAGCCACAGAGTGAGGAAGTCCTCACTCCAGAACATGTCGCTCCCGAAGATTTCACGGATGCGCGGGAACTGCTCCGAACGCTCGCGCGATCCGGTTTCCAACACTTCGCTCACAACCGCGAACTGGCGATTGATGCGGTCGTCGAGGAGCTCGAGGAACAGGTCGTCCTTGTTCTTGAAGTTCGAGTAGACGGCGCCCTTGCTGAAGCCGGCGGTTGCGGCGACTTCGTCGAGGGTCGCTCCATGGAATCCCTTGCGGGCGAAGACGATCGCCGCCGCCTCGAGAAGGTGCTGGCGAGTCATGGCCCGCCGGCGCTCGGGCGTGAGGGGCTCGAGGGTCATCGCAAGCTTCCCTTGCCATACCCGGGGTCAGAGTAGATACTCATCGGTATGCGAGGTACGGGTCGAGATTTCACCGTCCGAAGGGTAGCCGAGCACCGCGTGGGTCAGCCGGGGTGACCGGCCAAAACGCCGAGGTCGCAGACTTCGACCCCTTCGAGCTGCCGGACACCATTCAGCTCGGCGCCGTCGAGGACCCCTATCCCCACCTTGCGGTCGCTCGCCGTAAGGGCCCGGTGCAGCGTGAGTGGCCACTACCCGACGACGCGGGAACCGTCGACGAGAACTTCCAGAACGTCGATCCCGCGTTCAGCGTCCTCGGCCACGACGAGGTGGTGGCCGTGCTGCGCGACAACGAGACCTACTCCTCGACGTTCCTCGCCGAGATCATGGGGCCGATGCTCGGCCGCACGATGATCGCGATGGACGAGCC
>JALZAA010000456.1 GCA_030948625.1 Actinomycetota bacterium | reverse complement strand
GTCGAGGGCCGCGAGGCCGCTCCATTCGAGCCGGACGCCCGCCGCAACCGCCGCGGCTGCCGCCGAAACGAGCGCACCGAGGCGGGCGCCTCGTGGTGGTTCGCGCCCCGCATACGCCACACCCAGGAGCGCGAGGACAACCGCGGATACGGCAATGACGACGATGCGTCCCGGGAGCTCGGGGAGGAGCGCCCAGCCGCAGAGCCCACCAACGGCGATTGCCAGCGCCCCGCGGCGTTGGGCTCCGGTGGCACCTCGCCGCGAGAATGCCCGGAGCAGCGCTGCGCCGAGCAGAGCGATGACCGCAGCGACCGCAAAAGCGACCGCCCAGCGTCCGGCCACGAGCGAGTGCCCCCTCTACGCGTCAGAATTTTCGGCGCAGTAGAGCCAAACCGTGGCCACCGCGCAGATCGCCGGGAGTCTCGCGCGAATCCGGTTCCTGTCGACATCCGATCAACGCCGCGCGAACCAGTCCACTGTCCGACGCAAGCCTTCCTCAAAGCTGATTTGGCACGAGAAGCCGAGGTCGCGGCGTGCCGCCGACGGGTCAGCCCAGGTTTGCCGGACGTCCCCGGCACGCTCGGAAGTGTGCTTCGGTTCCGGTTCTACACCGAGCAGCCGGCCGAGAATCTCGAGCAATTCGACCAGCGAGTGAGTCTCGCCCGGGGCCACGTTGTAGACGCGGCCAGCACACTTCTCGGCCGGGGCGGCGGCGGCGGCGATCGTCGCCGCGACGGCGTCGGCAACGAAGGTGAAGTCCCGGCTCTGGAGGCCGTCGCCGTGCACGATGGACGGCTGGCCGTTGCGCAGAGCGTCGATGAACAGCGGGATCACCGCCGCGTAAGCGGAGTCAGGCCGCTGCCGGGGGCCGTACACGTTGAAGTAGCGCAGCGAGACAGTCTCGAGCCCAAAGAGCTCCGCGTACACGCGGCCGTAGTGCTCGCCCGCGAGCTTCGACACCGCGTACGGCGAACGCGGCACGAGCGGCGCCGTCTCGGGGGTTGGCAGCTGCTCTGCCCCGCCGTACACGCTGCTTGACGACGCGCAGACGACGCGTCTGACACCGGCGTCATGGGCGGCCGTAAGCACCGTCAGCGTCCCGTGCACATTGGCGAGGTCGGTGGCGAGGGAGTTCTCGACCGAGCGCAGCACCCCTCGGTGGGCGCCGATGTGGAACACGGTGTCGCACGACTCGACAGCGGCGCGGACGGCATCCTCGTCGGCCACACTCGCTATTACCGCGTCGACGGAAGAATCCATGTTGTCCCGATTGCCAGAAAATAGGTCATCGAGCACTCGGACAGAGTGCCCACTCTCGACGAGCGCGTCGACGAGATGGGACCCGATGAACCCGGCCCCGCCCGTTACGAGTGCGTGCACGATTGCCCTCCCATGCGGGATTTCTAGCGCGAACGACCTAGCGGGACGCCGGCTACGAGCGAGCCTCCGGTTACGAAGGAGGGCGGGTACGGCTCACTGAACCGAGGCAGCCGCTTCACCGGCCGTGGTGTTGACCGCCTCCACGCCGATCGCTTCGAGAGTAGTGACAACAACCGGTCACTAATTCCGTACGACCGCGCGTACGAAGCCGGCTTCGAAGGCATGGCCCGCCGCGTCCGGATACGAGCAAGATCGCCGCGCTCACGGGATGGAAGGCAACACGCACTCTCGACGACGTCCTCGACGACGTCATTCTGGAATCGATACGCGAACAATCGGATTCCGGGACACGCGACGAATAACTGCTGACAGAGGTTTCCCCGCGGCGTGGAATCTGGGAGCATCTCGGCGTGAGCCTGGGGGCGGGCAGGTCGACGTCGTCTGTCGTCGTGGTTGGGCAGGGGTACGTCGGGCTGCCGCTGGCAATGCGTGCGGTCGAGGTCGGACATCGCGTCGTTGGCTTCGACGCGAGCGAGGAGCTCGCGACCGGGCTCACAAGTGGCTTCTCGCATGTCGAAGACGTGTCGGCGGCGCAGGTGAAGTCCGCGCTCGCGACCGGGCGCTACCGGGTCACCAGCCGCCCCGAGACTCTCGGAGACTTCGATGTCGCCGTGATCACGGTCCCCACGCCGATCTGTGACGGGACTCCCGATCTCTCGTACATCGAGGCGGCGGGGAAGACGATCGCTCCCTCCGTACGCCCCGGTTCCACGGTGATCCTCGAATCGACGACGTATCCCGGGACCACCGAGGAGCTGCTCGTGCCGATCCTCGAGGACGGCAGCGGTCTCACTGCCGGCCACGACTTCCACGTGGGCTACAGCCCCGAACGCATCGATCCCGGCAACGACACCTGGGACCTGGTGAACATCCCCAAGGTCGTCTCGGGGATCGATCCGCGTTCTTTGGAGGCAGTGCGGTCCTTCTACGCCACCCTCGTCGAGCGCACGGTCCCGGTGTCCGGAACGAAGGAAGCAGAGCTCACGAAGCTGCTCGAGAACACGTTCCGGCACGTGAACGTCGCGCTGGTGAACGAGCTCGCCATGTTTGCCTACGACCTCGGCATCGACCTCTCCGAGGCGATCGAGGCCGCGGCCACCAAGCCGTTCGGCTTCATGCCCTTCCGCCCGGGACCGGGCGTCGGCGGCCACTGTCTACCGATCGACCCGAGCTACCTCTCGTGGCAGGTCCGCCGCCGGCTTGGTCACGGCTTCCGGTTCGTTGAGCTCGCGAACGACGTCAACGCCGGCATGTCCGACTACGTGGTGCGTCGCATCGTCGTCGGGCTCAACCAGCGGCAACGCGCGGTGCATGGGAGCCGCATCCTGCTCCTCGGCTTGTCCTACAAGCGCAATCTCGGCGATGGCCGCGAGTCGCCTGCCCTACGGGTGGCCGAACAGCTCCTCGCTCTGGGTGCCAACGTGCGTGCGGCCGATCCGTATGTCGGCGACCACGTCGTTGGTCCGCGCATCGTCCGAATCGAGTTGTCACCAGAGGAGCTGACCGCGGCCGATGCGGTGGTGGTGCTCACCGATCACGACGTTTTTGACTTCGATCTCATCGCGACCCACGGGCAGTACGTGTTGGATACGCGTCACCGGGTCGAGGGCCCTACGGTCGAGCAGTTGTGAGGCGCTGAGCGGTGCACGATCGTTGGTTCGTGGCGTTCGGCCTGGCAGCGTTGTTGGGCGTTCTGACGGTTCCGCTGCTTCGCCGCGTGGCAATCGCGGTTGGCTTTGTCGACTCGCCCGGT
>JALZAA010000440.1 GCA_030948625.1 Actinomycetota bacterium | reverse complement strand
CGAAGATGTATTCCTTGAACTCCGAGGCATCCATCTTCCCCCGCAGAATGTCCGCGGCGGCGAAGAGGTGGCGCTCAAGCTGCGGCAACGTCAGCTTGCTCACGGGCCGTCCGTCCTCAGCTTCAGTCGGGCGCATAGCGTAAGGGTCGGGTGGAGCCTGTGCCCGGAGGTGTCGCGCTACCTTCGGCGGCGTTCGACTAGCTCCCCACGGCCAGGAGCACGATCAAACCGAGCACCGCCCGGACCAGGAGCGAAAACCCGACCGATTCTGCGGCCAGTTCTACAGCCACCGGCCGCTGCAACGCGTCGGGAGGGGACGAGGTGATCGATGACCCGAGCCATCCGGCCGGGATTGCGGGTGGTGGCGTTCTGCGCCATGGCTTTGCCCTCTGAAGGAGCGGATTCGACGCTCTCCTCGGGCCGGCCTCGGCGGACACCGGAATAGGCACGGGCACCCGCCCGTCTTGCTCAGGCCTTGCAGGTCTCAGCCGCCGGGGCGGCACCGTCAGCGCTCGAATCGCTCAGAGGGCAGTGGGGCAGAACGTCACCAGCCGCGCCCTGCCCGGGGATCCATCCTGCGCGGCCGGCCCCGTCGTCGGAAGCTGCCATCGGGCCGCCGAACGCGAGATCGCTCCGTGAGATCGGTCCGTGTGCAGTCTCAGTAGATGCTTGACGATTCGGTCTCAAGAGATGGTTGACGTTCGAGCCTGCGCGCCCGCGGACGGGTCGCCGTGCATCCACGCTGCGGGATGATGTGTCCGGCCGACAATGTGCGCCACGGAGAGGGAGACGGATGGCCGATGTCGGTTGGATCGCACTCGCGCTCGTCGGGGTCGCGGGCATCGTGTGGGGTGCGGAGGCGTTCGCCGAGCATCTAGGTGGCGCTGCTGTTGCCCTTGGCGTCAGTTCGTTCGCCCTCGCGCTCCTGTTAGCCGGAGCCGAGCCGGAGGAACTCGCGACCGGCGTGGTGGCGAGTCTGCGCCACGCGCCAGCACTGGCGTTCGGCGATGTCGTCGGCGCCAACGTTGCGATGTGTCTTGTCGCGCTGGGAATCGGAGCGGTGATCGCGCCGCTGCCATTCGGCCGCCGGGTTCGCCTGTATGGGCTCTTGGGCCTGCCGGTCGGCGCGGTCTGTGCACACCTCGCATGGGACGGCAGCGTCAGCCGCCTCGCTGGGTTGGCGTTGGTGGTTCTTTACGTCGCGTACGTCGCACTGATCTGGCGCGTGGAGGGCTCGCCGCCGGTTCTGGGAGAAGCTGCGGAGATAGAGGAAGCACGCGAGCGGATGACGGCGGCACCATCGCCCCGTCGCGTGGGCAAGGATTTCGGCTTCATCCTCGCGGGTCTGGTCGCGATGAGCATTGGAGCGACGGCGCTTGTCGAAGGCATCCGCCACGTCGCCACCGCGGACTCGTCACAGACCCAGATCAGCCTGACGCTGGTCGGCTTCGCGACGGCCTTCGAGCTTGTCGTGCTCGCAGTCTCGGCCTCGCGGCGCGGCGCTACGGAGGTTGTCATCGCAGCGGTCGTGGGATCGTTCGCATACAACGCCACCATGACGCTCGGCGCCGCCGCACTCGTGCGTCCGTTGGAGATATCAGGCGCCGATCGTCTGCACGTGCCACTGGTCTTCATGCTTGGAGCGCTCGCCCTCGCCATTGGCCTCGGCTCGATCCGCGGCCGTATCACTCGTCTCGGCGGTCTCCTGCTGCTCGCGTGCTATCCGGTGTTCGTCGTCGTCGTTCTCCTGCACGGCTAATCGCGATCGCAGTCACGCTGTGCTCTCGTCGGCATTACCGTCGGTTCGAGTTGCTCGACGGCGGGCATCCGCGGCCCGTCTGGACTTGTGCTTCTTGTCGGGCCGTGAGCTGAGCGGTCCGCGGGGCCGCCGGGCATGCCGCCGGCGCGGAAATCCCAAAGGAATCCCACGGACGCGGGAATCTGCGTCGCGGCGGGAACCCAGCTCCGATCCCGAGTTCGCAAGAAAGCGCACGTCAGAGCCGATTCAGAGCTACTCACGAGGATGCCGGCGAACCACAAAGACGGGTCGCAACGGTCTCATAACCCGAAGGTCGCAGGTTCAAATCCTGCCCCCGCCACCATCGAAAGCGCAGGTCAGAGGCCCCGGACGGCGTGTTCGGGGCCTTCCTGTTGTGCACGAGCAGGGCGTTGCACGCCGACCGCCACGCCTACCGTTGGCCGTCGACGTGGCGAGCTAGGACTCTGAGTAGGCGGTGCTACCGGTCGGGTCGAGCGGGGGGGGGTGGTCGGCCGGGCGCCGCGGGCCCGGAGGAGCGCTTCTAGAGCTTGTACGGCGCCCTCCTGCGCGGTCGAGGCGACCTGGCTTTGGAGGTCGAGCGGGCTAGTTCGCCAAAGTCCAGGTGATGACGAACTCGCAGGCAGGAGGGGTGGGGAGGACGTGGTGGCTCTTGCTAAGCCTGCGACTACACCGACCGGCACGCCTACCGCGGCAGAGCGGCCCCGAACTTGCCACCTTCCTCGAGAAGTGAGCTGGGCTCGGCAGAGGCCTCGCGGGACTCGTGAAACCGGACGACCGAAGCGTTCCGCATCCACTCCGACCGCTAAACCGTGGTAGTGAAGGGCAGGCGCAAGCGCGCCGACCTCGCGAAGCGCGAGCTGATACGCCGTGCCGCTCCCGCCATCGGTCTCCCCCGGTGCGAATCGCCGTCATTCTCCCACTGCTCGCCTCGAAAAGCTCGACTGACACTGCGTTTGCCAGGCGGGCGCCAGGCAACGTGTGGCGGATTACCCGCGGGTGAATGTGACCGGAGGCGTGTGCAGCGCGGATTAGCTGCGCTGACTGACCTTGCTGGTCAAGCCCTGGCGTCAGCTTCATGGAGGCGTCGCGCCATGCCTCGGGGATGGCCCCCCGCATCGCCGGCGCTTTCACGTATCCTCGCGCATTGAGGTCGACTACGCGCGACCAGCGGGCATTTCCTCGTATCGTACCCCGCGTCAGGCTGGCGTCGCCCCAAGCGTGGACCTAGGGTCCCCCATGAACCCGCGCGTCCTCTGAGTGCTCATGGCGTACGGGCTTTGTTGTTTGCGAGCGGTGCGCGCGAACCGCGTTCGTCCGGCTGATGGCGGAACAGCCAGGGAGGCCTCACGTGCAATTCCGGCCCGCCCGGATTATCACCGCGATCGCGTTCGGCCTAGCACTCGCGCTGCTGTCCCAGAGTTACGCGCCCGGTCAGCCGAGCAACGACATTCAGGCGAAGGCGGCGCAGCTGGAGAAGGACCTCAACGCCACCAACGCGCAGGTCGCGACGCTCGGCCAGCAGCTCACCGCAGCCCAGGCGCGCGTGGACGAAGCCGACACGAAGATCGCCGACGCCGAAGCCCGCATGAAGGTCGGTCAGGACGAGATCGCCCGCCTCAAGGGGCTCATCAACGAGCAGGCGGCATCGATCTACAAGATCGCGGGAGCGAGCAGCCCGTTCGATGCCTTCAACGCGAAGGATGCCAAGGACGTCACGGCGCGCTCGAAGTACAGCGACCTCGCAGCCCAGCACGACAACGCGCTGATCGATGAGCTCGCGGCGGCGAAACAGCAACTCACAGCAGAAAAGGACACGGCCGTGAAGGCGCGGTCGGAGGCAGCCGACCAGCGCGACGCCGCGGCGGAAGCCAAAGCCCACGTGGACGCCGCAGCCTCGGAGCAGCAGAGGCTGCTGGACCAGGTCAACGGTGAGATCGAGCAGGCTCTCCGGGCGCTCACCGCCGCCAAGGCGGAGCAGGCACGGCGGGCACAAGATGCTGCGCAAGCTGAATCCGCTCCGCCGGGGCAGACCGCGGCTGCAGCGCCGGCACGGACGGCGGGTGCAGGCGGAGGGTCGCCGCTGGGGAGTGGCGGGGCTGGTGCGGCCGCCGCGTACGCGCAGGCTCAGGTGGGTAAAGCGTACTGCAACACCTCCGAGCGGTTCGGTCCGAACTGCTTCGATTGCTCGGGCCTCACTCACAGCTCGTGGCGCGCCGGTGGGCTTGAGATCCCGACGGTCTCCGGCGCCCAGGGCTCCGCGTACCCGCACGTCAGCCTGAGTGACCTCCAGCCCGGTGACCTCATCACCACGAGTAGCTGGAGTGCCCACGTCGGGATCTGGGTGGGCGGCGGGTACGTGCACGCCACGAGCTACAGCAACAACCCGAACGCGGTGAAGTTCGTCGAGGGAACGGGCAGCGTCGTCGACGCCGTCCGGCCTTACTAAGCCTCTTGCGCGGTTGTCACAGTCCCGTCGGCAGCGACGGCAGGGGCAATGTCGGCGCGGGTGCCGTCGGTGGCGTCGGTGCTGACGTCGGCGGCGGCGGTGGCGGCGGGGGTGACGCTGGTGGTGGCGGCGGTGGCGGTTCTGGCGGCGGCGCCGGGCGCGGGGGTGTCGGGTTCGCCGGGGCGGCGCCAGGCGAACCCGCCGAAGGCGATGTCGTCGTGGGTGCCGGACGCGCGCTCGGCGGCGCCGTCGCCGTGGTCGAAGCAGCCGGCGCAGGTGGGGGCGTCGGAGGCGAAGCTGCCGGCGCCGAGGTCTCGGGCGCGGGTGGCGTCGTCGTCGCGACGGTCGTCGTCGACGTCGTGGTCGTCGTAATAGGGTTATTGGAATCCGTGCGGACGGCGGGTCGAGAACCGTCCGACCGGGTGAGAACCAACGCGCCGAGCGTGAGTCCAATTACGACCGCCATCGCCAAGCCGGCCATCAGCCACACGCGCCACCGCCCACGGTCGTTGCCCGCTGCTACGGGCGCGTAGCGTTCGTCAGAGGACTCCCGGACAACAACATCCGGTTCGTCCTCTGGCTCGTTCTCGTCGAAGATCATTGGCAGTGGCACAGGCACCGGCGCCGTCGGCACCTCCTCATCGGGCAGTTCCACGCCGCCTGGAACTGTGCCGAAGATCATCGCCACAGGCACCGGCGCCGTCGGCACCTCCTCTGCAGGCGGTTCGAGCGCCGCGTCGGCCGGAGCTATGACATCAGGCTTTACAAGCTTTTGCTCCACTTCCGTCGCGGTCGATGCGCTCGACATAGGAGTACCGAAGAGGGCGGTGTCCAGGGCGTCGTCGTCAGCAAGCGAGCTCTGGGCAGCTTCGTCAATCCGAGGCGGGCGCGAGGACTCCGGACCCTCGTCGAACACGAGGTCGTCGGTCTCGCGGCACCACTCGTCGGCATTCGGCATGAGAATCGATTTTTCGCTCTGTGGCCGTGGAAAGGCTAGCGAGCGCATCGCCTCCACCGCTGAGCGCTTCTACTGGTCAGCTACTGCCTGTAGATCGCGAAGGAAGCTGACCGCGAGCACGAGGCCCGCCAGTACGTTCGCCTGCGTGAAGTGTGTGAGGTCGAAGTGATGTGCCGTCGCGTAGGGATTGAACAGTGACGGCACCGGATCCGCCCGGACGCGGCCAGAAGCTGTTGAGCGCGGTTCCACCGGCGCGGAGGAGCGAGTTACGCCGGAAGGTCAGCAGCGGCGACTCGCCGGCACCGACGGCCAGCGACTTCTCCCCGACGGCGACGAGATCGGGCGTTTCGAGCTGGTGCTTGACCCCGTACCGGGGGCCATTGCTCCCGTTCTGGCGCGTCGCCTACTTGTGACGCGGCCGGCAACCCCGGGGAAGCTCCAGTCACGGCTCCCGCGGCTTGGATGACGCCTCCGCCGAGACGAGCGCGTGCGGTCGCTGAGACCGGCCCGCTGCTCGACCGCCATTGCGGTGACGCGTCCCTTGCTCGAACCACTCAGATCATGGGTCGCGGACGCTGTAACAGCTGAGAGACGGGGGATTCTGCTTGTTGCCGCGCCCAGGGGGCGAGAGCGATGGCCACGCCCATCAGCACTACGGTGAGTGCGTAGTGCGGGGGTTCAGATGACCGGTGTAGCAGCCGGTGATCCGGTCGATGCCAAGGCCGGAATGCCACGCTTGCACGACAACAAATGCCAACACGACTGGCCAGCGCAGCCGGACGCGGGCAGGCGAGCACGATCACGACAGGGAACGCGACCGTCAGCACGCGGTCCCAGTCTGCGGCAGTCAGGAAGTTCGGGCCGACGGGACTCGGGATCCGATCGCCCGCCGAATCCGGAGATCGCGTTCGGCAGACATCGGGTGAAGACGCGCCGCATGCGTGGCCACCCCCGGCTTGCGCCGGGACCCGAAGCGAACCAAGGCGGCATCAATCGCGACGGCAGCGAGCACGACGATCGGCGGCTCGGCCGGCACACGGAACCGGATAAGGCCATAGAAGGCGGCGGCGACCAGCGTGACGAGGACGAGTGGGGCGAGGAGAGGAAGTAGCGGGACGAGCCGGCGCCGGAGGATCACGACGCCGGCCGCGGCGAGGCTGAGGAGCGGCCAGAGGATGGCCCATCCGACCAGCGACGCCGATTCGGGTTTCCCTTCGGCAACGCTGAAGTCCGCCATCTGGAACGGGCGATACACACCCCAGATTCGGCCGACGCGCGCGCTGACGACGACCGGGAGTCGGCCGAGGTGATGGCGCATGTAGTCGCGTCCCAGACTGCGCCTCTGCTCGGCCGCCACCGACGGCTCCTGTGCCACCCGGTCGGGTTTGCAGAGGCCGAGCCAGTATCCGGTGAGGAATCCGGAGTACGTCGCGTCGCAGTTCGCTCCGGCCACGACCCCGCCGTCGCCGTACGAGATGAACGCGGGCTTTTCGTACCGGAAGAGCAGATAGGCCTGCCACGGTGCCACGATCACGGCGGTTGTGAGCACGACCACCCCCGCAATGCGCAACCGACGTCGCCGTGGTACCGCCTTGATCAACAGGATGGCCGGCAGCGCGAGTAGCGGAAGCAACAGAACGAGCTCGTCGTAGGTGCGCGTCTGGTTGCGCGTCACCGTCGCGACGTACACCGCCCGCCCCAGAAATGCCGCCGCCGCGATGCAGACGACCGTTCAACTACACCAGGGCGAGGTTCCGAGAATGACTGGCGGTTCCTCTGACGGCGAGCAGCACCCGCTGACCCCGCCATGCGGCCGATGCGAGGCTTGTCGGCACCTTGGGCCTGGGCTCAGGTCTGGTGCGCCCCGGCTTACCGACTCGACGGCCAGGACGTGCCTGTCGGCGCTTCGGCCTGCGGCTGACGTGCTCTGCGTACGGGCCAATACCACCGGTTGGGGCAGGACTACGAGGCGTGCTTCATGAGTCTTATCGTTTCCCAACCGCGACGACGGGCAGAAAGCGAGCCGAATAGCGTGGCCTGCTTGACCAACCTGCTCGTCCACCTGCCCTCCAGGGTTACCCAATTGCAGTTGGACTCTAGGCGAGGCAAGACGGTTTCACGGGGTCTTCGGGATTACAAGACGGTTTCACGGGGTCTTCGGGATTAACAGCGGCCGCCCCACGGACCCTTGCCCTTCCACTGGTAGAGCGTCCAGGCCATGTCGTCCTGGTCGTACTCGGAGGCGTTCCGGGGATCGACACCCACGAGCTCGCCCCGCCCGGCGTGGTTGGCGGTGGAGTTCCACGTGCCCTGCGTGAACTGGTACGCGCCGTAGTAGGGCCC
>JALZAA010000430.1 GCA_030948625.1 Actinomycetota bacterium | reverse complement strand
TACCTCGACTGCCATCTCATGGTCGACAACCCCGAGGAGCTCCTCGACGACTTTGCCGACGCCGGAGCCGACGGCTGCACGATCCACATCGAGCTCGGCGACCCGCGCCCGCTGTTTGCGCGTATGCGCGAGCTCGGCCTGCGAGTCGGCCTCACGCACAACCCCGAGACACCGGTCGAGGCTGTGCTGCCGTACGTGGAAGAGGTCGACGTCCTCCTGTTCATGAGCGTGCACCCGGGGTTCGGCGGCCAGGCCTTCATTCCCTCTGTGCTCGACAAGCTCGTGGCGGCGCGCAAAGTCGTCGACGACCTCGGCGCCGGTGTCGAGCTGGAGATCGACGGCGGCATCAACCGCGAGACGGCGCCTCGAGCGGCCGCCGCGGGCGCGGACATCCTCGTCGCCGGGAGCGCGATCTTCCACGCCGACGACCCGGCCGCCGCTGCGCGCGAGATCCGGCAGGCGGCGTGGCCCACAGGGTCGTGAACCGCGCGTCACGGTGACGGATCTTCGGGCGAAGGTGCTGACCGTCTCGGACGGGGTGGCAGCAGGAACCCGCGACGATCGCTCGGGCCACGCGCTCGCGTCGCGGCTCCGGGACGCCGGGTACGAGGTCGTCGAGCACCGCGTGAGCGAAGACGGCATCGACCCCGTGGCGCACGCGCTGCGCGACCTCACCGCCGGGTTCGCGGGGCTCGTGGTGACGACCGGGGGGACGGGCTTCGGGCCACGGGATCTGACACCGGAAGGCACGCGCACCGTCGTCGAACGCGAGGCGCCGGGCTTCGCGGAGGCGATGCGGCGCGTGAGCGACGGGGGCGAGCGCACCTTCGGCATGCTGTCCCGCGGCGTCTGCGGCACGGTCGGGCAGGCGATGGTCTGCAACCTGCCGGGCTCGTCGAGCGGCGCCGTCGAGTGCCTGGAGGCTGTGCTGCCGGCCCTGCCGCACGCGCTCGACCTCCTCGCCGGCGGCCACCCGCATTGAACTGCGACCACTGACAGGGACCATTGAACCCGGAATTGAAACGCGTTACACTTTTGCCCGGATACAGTTGACTTACCGGTCAAGACAAGCCGGTCAAGGAACCGCACGAGAGACAACACAACAGAGAGCCCTCGGGGTTTGGGTGCAAGTCCCGACCGGCGGTAGCCGCAGCGGAAGCGCTGCGGGAGCCCGCGAGCCCACGGCCGCCAGCCGTGCGGTTGACCCGGTACAAGCCGGGGCCGACGGTGAGAGTCCGGATGGGAGAGGGTCGTCGCCGGCGTGCCGTGCCGCACGCGGGCTGCGCCGTCCCCGCGCCCGCTGAGCCCCCACGAGGGTCTCGCTGCGATGGCGAGGTGCGCAGGTGGACGGGGTCGACGAGATCGGCGCCAGAGAGGGCGACGGCGAGTGGGTCCGCCGCGCGGTCGAGCTCGGCGAACAGGGCCGTCGCTCGGCGCCCCCGAACCCCTGGGTCGGCTGCGTCGTCGTCGACGCGCACGGCGAGATCGCCGGCACCGGCTTCCACGAGGGCCCGGGCCTGCCGCACGCGGAGGTTGCCGCGCTGGCGGCCGCGGGCGAGCGCGCTCAAGGCGGAACGGCTTACGTCACGCTGGAGCCGTGCGTGCACCACGGGCGCACGCCGCCGTGCGTCGACGCACTCGTCAGCGCCGGCGTCGTGAGAGTCGTCGTGGCGATCGAGGACCCCGACCCGCGCGTCGCCGGCCGGGGACTGGAACACCTGCGTGCCGCGGGGCTGAACCTCGTCGTCGGCCCCGGTGCCGACGAGGCGACGCGATCGCTGGCGCCCTACCTGCATCATCGGCGCACGGGCCGCGCCTGGTGCGTGCTCAAGACCGCCATGAGCGTCGACGCGCGCAGCGCCGCGGCCGACGGAACTTCACGCTGGATCACCGGCCCCGCCGCCCGGGCCGACGCGCACCGGCTGCGCGCCGAATCGCAGGCGGTCGTCGTCGGCGCCGGCACCGCGCTCGCCGACCACCCCTCGCTGACCGCCCGTGACGTGGACCCGCCCGTCGAGCGGCAGCCATTGCGTGTGCTGCTCGACAGCCGGGGGCGGGTGCCTGCCGACGGGCCCCTGTTCGATCCCGCCGTGGCTCCGACGCTCGTCGTCACCACCGAAGCCGCGTCACCGCGCGCCGTCGACGCATGGCGAGCGGCGGGCGCGAAGGTCGAGACGGTGCCTCCGGCGCCGGGAGGCGTCGACCTCGAGGCGACGCTCGACCTCCTCGGCCGGCAGGACGTCCTCCAGGCCATGGTCGAGGGGGGCGCGAGCCTCCACGGCGCGCTGCTGGAGAACGGGCTCGTCGATCGCGTCGTCGCATACGTCGCCCCCAAGGTGCTCGGGCCGCGGGCGCTGCCGGCGTTCCCCGCGCCGGACCCGGACACGCCGGCCGACGCCCGGTCGTGGCGGCTGGTGTCGGCCGTCCCGCTCGGTGACGACGTCCGCCTCGACTATGAGCTCCGGAGCCGCTGACATGTTCACCGGAATCGTCGAAGAGCTGGGTCGGGTGCGCGCGATTCACCGCCGGGAGCGCGGCGCCCGTCTGGAGATCGACGCCACGACCGTCGTGGCGGACGCGTCCGTTGGCGACTCGATCGCGGTGAACGGTTGCTGCGTGACGGTTGTCGAGCTCGGCGACGGCTGGTGGGCCGCGGACGCCGTCATCGAGACGCTCGAGCGCACGACCCTCGGCGCGCTCGAACCGCAGGAGCGCGTCAACCTCGAACGTCCGCTCCGGCTCGCCGACCGGGTCGGCGGCCACCTCGTGCAGGGACACGTCGACGCCGTCGGGCCCGTCGCGGGG
>JALZAA010000411.1 GCA_030948625.1 Actinomycetota bacterium | reverse complement strand
CTGCCCGCCTGGCGTCCGCAGCGCGTTCAGCCGCCCGCGCTTGGCCCACAACACCACCGTCCGCCGATCGACTCCGAAGATCTCGGCCACCTCCGCCGACGTGAGCAGCTCGTCGGCCGCCGTTCGCCGCCGTCGGCTGTTCTCGTTGTGGTCTCCGTTCATCTCCATCTCCTTCGTGCAGTCCGCGCCGAAGCGCGAGTGCGTGTGGCGCGCACGAAGGAGCGGCTAGTCGGGGCGAAGGACCGGGTCGAGAATCAACGTCGACGCGTAGGACCGCGCGTCGACGAGGAGTCCGGCACGGCGTGTGGCGAGGTCGGCGCCGGACGGCGGGGACCCCGCCGGGTCACCCCGGCTGGAATGCCAAGTACCCGAGCCGCCACACGGGCGTAAGGGCGCGCCGGTCGGTGGCGCGCGCGCCGGCGCACCGCCGGAGGCGAACACGGCGAACACGGCGCCGGCGTCCAGCGGAGTGAAGCCGGATTGCTCCGGCGCGGGAGGGACGACGGCTGGGGTCGGTACCGCTGCGCCGGTGGCGGGCAACGGCGAGTCGGGAAATACCCCGGGGCCGATCGGTTCCGGCGCGGGCGGCGCCGGGTCGGGCGGTACCGGGGGCAGCAGGCCATCGGTCAGCGGTGACTGCGCCAGCTCCGGAAGCTCGGGTAGGGCCGCGTCGGGCGCCGAGACCGACGGCGCGACTGGCAGAGGACCCACGGTCCAGACCACGCCCCCGGGGTCGACGTCCGGGGTGCCCGCAAGGTCCGGGCCCGGCACCGGGATGCCCGGCCCGGCGTCGGGGACCCCGGGCAGAGACGGCGGCATTGCGGGCAGAGACGCCACCGGAAGGGTCGGAGTCGCCGGCATTGCGGGCAGGGACACCACCGGAAGGGTCGGAGTCGCCGGCCGTGAAGGGGCCACGGCCGGGCCCGGCGCAGACGGCGGGGGAATCGCAGGCGCGGGCGGCGGGGGAAGCGGGGACCGAGGCGGCGCCGGCGCCTCCGGTGCGGGAGGCATGGTCGGCGGAGGGACAGCGGGCGCGGCGGGCAGGGCCGAACCCGGGTCGGGGACGGGTGCCTGCGCCTGCGCGTCGTGGGCGCGATCCACGACGGCGACGATCGCGACGGCCGCAAGGCCAAGGAGCAGCAGCCGCAGGATAACTCGGACAATCGCCCTCATTCGTCTGAAACTCTACGCCTAAACCGAACTCGTGCGCTTGTCCGTTCAGGACGCGGCGGGACCCTGCGATCGCGACCAGAAAAAGAGCGCCGAAGCTTGCGACGGCGCCGGTCAAGTTCCGAGGCGGTCCCGGGCGGCCTGGCGCGCCCAGGCGTAGTCGGCCTTGCCGTTCGGGCCTCGCGGGACGGCCTCCACCACGACGACATGGCGAGGGCGCTTGAAGCGGGCGAGGCCGCTGCGCTCGACGGCCTCGGCGATCTCGTCTTCCGTGGGGACGGCGCCCGGCGCGGGCGCCACCACGGCGGTGACCGCCTCGCCGAAGCGCTCGTCGGGGATGCCGACGACCACGGCGTCGGCGACCGCCGGATCCTGCTTCACGGCCTCCTCGACTTCCTCGGGGAAGATCTTCTCGCCTCCGGAGTTGATGGAGACCGACCCGCGCCCGAGCAGGGCGATCGTGCCGTCCTCCTCGACGGTCGCGTAGTCGCCCGGGATGGAGTACCGCTTCCCGTCCACGACTCGGAACGTGCTCGCCGTCTTGTCCGGGTCCTTGTAGTACCCGAGCGGGATGTGCCCGCCTACGGCGAGGAACCCGACGTCGCCAGATCCGGGCTTCACCTCGTTGCCGTCGTCGGTGAACACTTTCGTGTCGGCACCGATCGTGAACTTCGCGGTCTCGCCCTCCGAGTCGGCGCTCGTGACCGCGTTGGCGAAGCCCACGCCTTCGCTCGACCCGAGGGAGTCGTAGGCGATCACGGGGTGACGCTCGATGAGCTCGCGCTTCACCGACTCGCTCCACATCACTCCCGAGCTGATCACCAGCAGCAGCGACGACAGGTCGTAGGGCTCGCCCCGCGCGTCGGCCTCGTCGAGCGCGCGCAGCATCGGCTTCGCGAACGCGTCACCGACGATGGCGATCTGCGTGACCCGTTCACGCTGCACCGTTTCCCACAGCTCGTGGGGATCGAAGTGCCGGCCTTCCATGGTCACGATCGTCCCGCCCAGCAACATGATCTGGAGCGTCGAGAACTGACCCGTGCCGTGCATGAGCGGCGACGCCGGCAGGTGCACCGGGACCAGGCCCGACTCGCGCACCTTGCCGACGAGCTCGCCCACCGCCTGCGAATCCTCGGGGAGCGCGAACCCGAAGAACGAGTAGGCCGCGGGCGCGAGTGCACCGAAGAGGTCTTCGTGGCGCCACACGACGGCCTTGGGCATGCCCGTGGTGCCGCCGGTATAGAGGAAATGGACGTCGTCGCCGGAGCGCTCGATCCGCTCCATGGGCTCGTGCGCCTCGATGAGGTCCTCATAGCGGAGGGCGCCGTCGAGCAGCGGGGCGCCGTCGTCCACCTGCACGGCCGCCCGCAGCATCGGGGCCTGGTCGCGCACCGCTCCCACCTGCTTGCCGAGGGAGCCGTGGAACACCACCGCCTCGGCGTCGGAGTTCTCGAGCAGGTACGCGAGCTCCTGCTCCGTGTACCGGTAGTTCACGTTGGCGGACACCGCCCGGAGCTTGAAGCAGGCGAGGAGCGCCTCGACGTACTCGCTCGAGTTGTAGAGGTAGAACGCGACCTTCGAGTCTGCGCCGAGACCGAGCTCACGCAGCGCCGACGCCAGACGCGCCGCGCGGTCGTCGAGCTCCGCCCAGGTGCGCCGCCGGTCGCCGTGCACCAGCGCCATGCCCTCGGGGACCGCGTCGGCGACGGATTCGAACGCGGTCCCAAAGTTCCAGTCCATGCGTCTCTCCATGATTGTTCTCTTGTCGCCGTCGCAAGCTCCGGCTTTGCGACAACGGTCGGCGGAGCCGCCGT
>JALZAA010000368.1 GCA_030948625.1 Actinomycetota bacterium | reverse complement strand
CTGACCTACCCCCCGTTCAACAACCCGTCGATGACGCGCCTCGGCGACGGCCGCTGGCTCACGATCGCCAAGGACCGCGAGTTCGACGGCACCGCACTCATCGGATGGACCGCCCGCCGGCCGCAGGGGCCGTGGCGCCCGACCGGCCCTGTCGCCGACGCGCCCACCGCGGGGCGACCGGCTGAGTTCACCTATCTCGCCGCCGCCCACACCGAGGTCCCGGTGCCGCGCAACCGGCTGCTCGTGAGCTGGAACCTCAACTCTCGCGAGGCCAGCCTCGAGGGCCTGTCCGACCCCGTCATGGCCGGCTACGGCCCGCGGTTCGCGGTGATCACCGTGCCGCGAGACCGGCGCTCCCGGTAGCGTGCCCAAGCGATGGACGCGGGCAGTGACCGCGGCGTGACCGGAGGGGTGCGGAAGCCACCGCACCTCCGCCTGTTCTGGCAGGTGACGGCGCGCCGTCGAGTGCTCATGACGGCTGTCGTCGGCGTCGTCGCCGGAGTCGTCGCCGCGTTGTTCACCCCGTGGCAGGTGTCGACCCTGATCGGCTGGGACGTCGCCGCCGTATTGAACGTCTCGTGGGTCGCCACGACGGCGGGGCGGTTCGACGCGAACGAGACGCGGCGGTTCGCGACCAGAGAAGATGACAGCCGCTTTTCAGCGCAGTTCCTCTTGCTGGGCGCAGGGGTCGCGAGCCTCGTGGGCGTCGGCTTCGACCTGGTCAAGGCGAGCCAGACGCAGGGCGCCGGCAAAGGCTTCTTGGTCGGCATGGGGGTGTTCACCGTGGTCGCGTCGTCGGCGGTGGTCCACACGACCTACGCGTTGCGGTACGCGCACGAGTACTACGGCGTCGAGGACGTTGGCGGAATCGACTTCAAGTCCGGCCGTGGCTACGAGCCCGATTACCGCGACTTCGCCTACGTGGCGTTCACCGTCGGCATGACCTGGCAGGTCTCGGACACTGACATCCAGACCCGGCGGATCCGGCGGACCATCCTGGCCCACGCCCTGTTCGCCTACCTGTTCGGGGCCGTGATCCTGGCGGCCTCGATCAACGTGGTGGCTTCGCTGCTCCAGTAGCGACAGGTCCGGGCAGAGGCAGTATCCTGCCCGTCGGGGCCAGCGGTTCTCGGGTCGCTCTTACCCTGCCCGAGAGTGGCTGGGGGCTGCTGGCCCCTCTTTCTTTTCCGGGCCGGAGCGTCCATTCGGAGCGGGCGGTACCGCCGACCGAGTGGGGCGCAGCGTGCGCCTCCTGGCCGAATTTTCGCTCGGCGGGGCGGCATCCCACCTTTCCACAGCGTCCTGTGGACGAGGCGTTTGGGCTGGTCAGGGGGCCTGATCGAGCGACCGGAGCCGCGACCTGGTCCTGCGCTCGGCGAGGATCGGGACGAAGTCGCGGACGCGAGCTTCGCTGAACGGCTGGAGCTCCTCGGCGAGATACCGGTCGACGTCCTCGGACGGCACCCGACCGGCGAACTCCTGCGTCAGGTTGACGGCGGCGCTCTCCAGCTGCTTTCGAAGCTTGACCTCGTCGCCGTCCACAGTCATCCCTGCCTCACTCGCGGAAACACCGACAATCGGACAGTAGCGCGCCCGTCTCCGCGTCGCGCGCGCTACGCGGCGGCGCGGCGGTGGGGGATGCGACGCAGCACCGTGAGGCGCTCCACCGGCGCGCCCGCAAGCCACGTGAAGGTGCGGTTGGGCTGGCGGGCGACGATCTCGGCGCCCCAGCGGGAGAGGGCGGCGGCCCGCCGTCCGGCGCGGGCGTTCATCTCGCCGTACCAGGCGGGGAAGCCCGCGGCAGCGACGGCGGCGTCGACGTGATCGGCGAGTAGCCGCCCCGGCAGGCCGCCCATCGTGTCGCACGCGTTCATGTGGGCGTGCGGAAGGCCGTCGACCCGCTCCTCGTGATTGCGCCAGAGGGCCCAGCCGTCCCGGAGGCGGAGCCGGTAGAAGCGGTCGATCCCCTCGGGGTAACGACCCGCGAGCAACCGCGGCGTGACGTAGGCGGTCAGGCGCACGCCGGCGCGCCGCTGCCAGCGGGCGAAGGCGTCGGGGTCCAGGCACACGAGCGCGTACCCGACGACCCGATTCCCGGCGCTCAGGACGCAGGCGGCGTCGCGACCACCGTCGAGATACCAGCCGAGGCAGAGCCGCTCGTACGGGCGCAGCGCACGCTCGGCGGCCGGCCCGAAGGGGGCCGGGTGGCCGAGGGCGAGCGTGGCGCGAAACACACGGCGGATCCCCGCCTCGTCGCCCGGGCGCAGCGGCCGGGTGCGCAGGGTCATGCCCGGTGGATCCGCATCACCGCGTTCGCCGTACGGGACCAGGAGTACTGCTCGGCGCGGTGGCGGGCGGCGTGGCGCCGGTGGTCCGCGGGCGCGCGCAGCACGTCGAGGACGGCGTCCGCGAACGACGAGGAGTCGGAGCGGGTGGCGATGCCGCAGGCCCGGGCGTCTGCGGCATCTCCCCGTCCCGGCACGAGCTCGGAAACCGCGCCACGGTCCGGCGCGACGACGGGGGTGCCGCAGGCGAGCGCCTCGAGCGCGGCGAGCCCGAACGTCTCGTACGGGCAGGGCGCGAGGGCGACGTCAGCGCGAGCGAGCAAGCCGGCGAGCTCGCGGCGGTCGTGGAGGTGCCCGGTGAAGACCACCGGGAGGTCGCGCGCCCGCGACTCGAGGACCCGGCGGCGGGGCCCTTCGCCGATCATCCACAGCCGGGCGGCACTCCCCCGAGCCAGTAGCGCGCGGAGCGTCTCGATGGCGAGGTGGGGCCACTTCTCGCGTGACAGTCGCCCGACGCACACGAGCTCAATCTCGTCGCGAGTGGCGGGATGAGCGCGCGTCGGACGGAAGACGTCGAGGTCGACGCCGAGCGGGACGACGGAGACGTTCGTCGCGCCGCCGCGCGTGAACTCGGCGGCCGCGAACGCCGACGGGCAGACGACGGCGGCGAAGCCTCGCGCGAGCCGGCGGTTCCAGCGGTCGGCGAGCGCGGCCAGCGGGAAGCCGCGCGGCACTCGCGGCGCCAGGATGGCGTCGACGCGCTCGTGCGACACGAGCACCGCCCGCACACCGTTGGACGTCGCCCACTGACCGAGTCCGCACAGCGTCAGCTTGTCGGACACTTCGAGGTGATCGGGCGGCAGCTCCGCCAGCACGGCGCGCACGGGACCCGTCCCGGGCAGCACGCGGTAACCGCCGCCTCCGGGCAACCGCGGGCTGCGCAGCGTGATGCGACGGCCTGACCGCGTCTCCTCGTCGGCGTCGGCACGGCCGGGGACCACGAGCACGCGCTCGAAGCCTGCGTCGACGTAGGCGCGCCCGAGCGCGTCGACGGTCGTGCGGAGTCCACCCGAGTGCCGGGCGTAGAAGTTGGCGACCTGCACGATGCGGGTCCCCATAGCGTCCTACCCTGTGCCGCCGCTCATTGCGGGCTGCTCCTGCGACCGGTGGTCGGAGCGGTGGGCGGAGACGAAGTCGCGATACGTACGAGGTTCGGCGCCCGAGTCGAGGAGCGCGTCGACGGCGCCGAGGTTGGACGCCACCAGCGCCGGGCTCGCGAGGTCCAGCGGGTGCAGCGCAAGGCGAGCCGACTCACCGCGGCGGGCAAGACGACGCGCCCAGCGATCGACGACCGCGCGGCCGATCGACTCACCGGGGCCGCCGGAACGCTGCGACAGCGCCGGGACGCGGTGCGACTCGCCCGTGCTCAGGTCGAGCACCGCGTGACGGCTCGTCGTGTAGCGATAGCCGAGCTCCGCTAGCACCTCGAGCGTCGGCTCCGACGCCAGCCAACCCGGCGGCGTGAAGCCCACGGGCGCGAGGCCGGCGCGGCACAGCACGTCGCGACCGACCTCGAGGCGCCGTCTCGCCTCGCGTGCGTCGAGCGACCAGAACTCCGCGCAGCCCCGGGCCACAACCGATGCGACCGCGCGTCGCCACGCCGGTGCGCCCGACACGCGCCGATGGGCCCACCCGTGCTGCGCGATCTCGTCGCCGACGGCGGCGCGCCCGCGCAGCCAGGCGACCAGCTCGCGGTCGACTCTCAGGGGCGGGCCTTCCCACGGGCCGGGCACGACCAGCAGGGTGGCGGGAACGTTGCGACGGTCGAGCTCGCCGACCCACGTCCGGACGGCGTGCGCCGTGGACGGCGCAACGTCGTGGATCGAGACGACGAGCGACGATCTCACGCGGCGCGGGCCCTGCGCACGTCGACTCCGAGGACCGCCCCGTAGTGGCCGAGCAGCTCGTCGCACAACCGGGGCCAGGTGCGTTCCTCGACACTCGCCCGCGCCGCACGACCCATCGCGGCGCGGGCCGCCGGGTCGGCGGCGAGCTCTGCCACCGCGCCGCGCAACAGGTCCGGCCGTCGGGCCGGGAACAACCACCCGTTGACGCCGTGCCGGATGAGGTCGAGCGGGCCCCCGGCGGCGGGGGCGACGACCGGGACCGCCGAGGCCAGCGCCTCTTGGACGGCCTGGCAGAAGGTCTCGGCTTCGCCGGGGTGGACGAACACGTCCATCGACGCCAGCGTCGCGGACAAGTCGCCGCCGGTGCGGAACCCGAGGAAGCGGGCGAGCGGCAGGCGTCGCTCGAGCCTCGGCCGGAGCGGCCCGTCGCCGACGATGACGAGTCGGGTGCCCGGCAGGTCCGTGAGGTGCCCGAGGCGCTCCACCTGCTTCTCGGCGGCGAGCCGACCGACGTAGCCGACGACGACCTCGCCGCGCGGCGCGAGGTGGCGCCGGAGCAGCTCGCTGCGATGCGCGGGGTTGAACTGGTCGACGTCGACGCCCCGCGCCCAGCGGGCAACGGGCGTGATCCCGCGCCGCTCCAGCTCCCATGCCACGACCGACGAGGGCGCGAGCGACAGCGCGGCGTGACGGTGGATCCAGCGCAGCCAGCCCCAGAGCGCGGGCCCGACGAGGCCGAGACGGTAGCGACGGGCGAATCCGACCAGGTCGCTCTGGAACACCGCGACCACCGGCACGTCGAGACGCCGGGAGGCGACCGCGCCCATCGCGCACAACACCGCCGGCGACGCGAGATGCACCACGTCAGGCTGGAAGTCGCGCAGGGCGCTCTCCACCTGCCGTGTCGGCAATGCGACCGGGAACGACCGGTACACGGGCAATGGCACGGCGGGCACGCGCACCACCGGCGCGCCCGCATATTCGGTGGGACCCTCGCCCGGTGCGACGACCATCGCCTCATGGCCGCGCGCCCTGAAGTGCTCCAGGATACGAAGCACCGAGTTCGTCACTCCGTTGATCCCGGGAAGGAAGCTCTCCGTGACGATTCCGATCTTCACGTCCCCAGCATGACCAATCGAGCGGTAAACGTCGTTGCCGGGCGACGAACACGACGCCAAGGTCTCGTAGCGCAACGGTGAACGCCGCGCGCCATGTTGACGTTCATGCACGTTCACCCGTCATTCACCTCCTGATTGTTGATCCGGACGCGTCGACGCGGTTCGCTAGAGATGCCGATAGGCACCCCACGAGCACCGGCCGATCGGTACCAGGGAGCGGGAACCGTCCGTCCGCACTCCCCCGCGAGGGCGGTTCCCGCTTCCACCCAAGTCACCAGTGGAAGTCGAGCGCCTCATGACCGAGAACGGCTCCTCCACCCCCGGGCTGCGCTGCGAGTTGCGACGCGACAACGGCACGACCACGTTGCGCGTCGAGGGCGAGCTCGAAGAGGTCAGCGCGCTGGAGCTCGCACGCGCGTGCATTCGCGCCCGGGACGTTGCCGGCGACATCACCCTCGACCTCGGGGGGGTCGCGTTCGCCGACGGCACGGGCACCAGGATGATCGGCACGATGCGGCGGGCGTACGAACGCGCCGGTCACCACATGACCATCGCCAACGTGCCCGCGCGCATGCGGCGCGAAGTCGAGGCCGCCGACCTCTAGACGCGCTGTGCTTCAGACTTTGGGGAGAACCTCCTTGGCGTAGAACCGGAGGAAGTCATCCTGGTCGGGGCCGATCTGATGGATGAACACGGCGTCGTACCCGGCGTCGGCGTACTTGCGCAGCATGTCGAGATGGCGTTCCGGATCGGGGCCGCACGCGACCTTGCGCGCAACCCGTTCCTCGGCGACCAACTCGGCGGCCTGTTCGAAGAGCGCGGGAAGCGCCAGCTCCTGCGACAGCTGGCCGGAGATCCCGAGGTTCGGCCACAACTCGTACGCCGTACGGCGCGCCGCGGCTTCGTCGGTCGCCCAGCACGCCTTCACGCCCGCGAACTTCGGCTTTCCGGCTCCACCGGCGGCGTCGAACTTGGCGAGCAGATCGGCCTCGGGGGACGTGCCGATGTAGCCCTCACCGATTCGTCCTGCCAGCTGCGCGGACTTCTCACCGAACGCCGAGACCATCACGGGCACAGGCTCCTCGGGCAGCGTGTACAGGCGCGCGTTCTCCACTCGGTAGTACTTGCCCTCGTGCGATTGCTGGCCGCCCTCCCACAGCTTGCGGATCTCGGCATCGGCCTCGTCGAGCATCTCCAGTCGCACCTCGGCCGGAGGCCACTTGTCTCCCAGGACGTGCTCGTTGAGCGCCTCGCCCGTGCCGACGCCGAGGAAGAAGCGCCCCGGCATCATCGCCGCCGACGTGGCCGCGGCGTGGGCGACGATCGCTGGGTGCATGCGGATGAGCGGGCACGTCACCGCGGTCCCGACACGTAGCTCTGTGGTCGCCGCAATCCCACCGATCGCCGACCACACGAACGGCCTCTGCCCCTGCCGGTCGACCCAGGGATGGAAGTGGTCCGACACCCACGCGCTCCGGAACCCGAGCTCCTCGGCGCGCTTCGCCCAGCGCACCATCTCGGTCGGATGGAGTTCCTCGCTCGAGAGCGAATAGCCGATCTCCATGACGACCCTCCGATCGTGCGCGCGAGCAGATGACCTCTGTCCCCGCTACCCGCCGCCCGGAGACGCCGAAACCGCACGGTTTCCCTCGCACGCCGGGTGGGCATCCCGTCCCTGACTGTCCGTCGACCAATTGGCGAGGATCAATGCGGTATCCAGAACGCGTGGCGCTGACGCGTCGCCTACGCCACTTCGACCACCAGCGCGCGGTGGTCGCTGACGTCAGTGTGAATGGCGCGCAGAGCGCAGCACGCGCGCGCCAGGACGTCGGGATCGCACGTCCCGTCGGCGCACAGACCGTTCTTGATGTTGAACGTTGCCAGTCGCACGACAACCAACCTAGGGGCGAGCATGTCGAAC
>JALZAA010000365.1 GCA_030948625.1 Actinomycetota bacterium | reverse complement strand
GTGCCCTTCCGGAACAACAAGCGGCCTTTGAGCAGGAGCGCCGTCTGGTTGTGGAGCAGGTGCCCCCACCAGTGGGGGACGACGAACTCCGGGATCAGGACGGTGACGATGTCATTGTCCCAGCGCGCATCGAGCTCGTCGACATAACGGAGGATGGGCCTCGTGAGCTCCCGGTACGGGTCGTAGACGATCTCGAGCGGGACGTCGATGTTGCGTTCGGCCCACACCTTCTCGATGCGGTCCTGCTCCTCCTCTTCCGAGACGACCGTGACCGCCAGGACCCGAGCCGGGTTGAGCGACTTGGCGTAGGCGAGGGCGTCGAGCACGCCGCGATGGAGGCCTCCGACGAGCACGACCATCGTGTGGTTCATCGGCGGCGGCTTGTAGTCCGGGGGAATGCTGAGCGCGCTGCTCACGCTCTGGTAGTGCCGGTGGATGCCCTTGAAGAGGAGGACGATCGACGGGATCACGATGAGGGGCACCCACGCGCCACTCGTGAACTTCGTGGAAGCAATGATGATCAGCACGATGAAGGTTGCGATCGCGCCGACGACGTTGATCACCGTGTTGCGCTTCCAGCCCGGTTCTCGCAGCCGCAGATGGTGGCGAACCATGCCCGTCTGCGACAGCGTGAACGAGGCGAAGACGCCCACCGCGTACAGCGGAATCAGCGCATTGGTGATGCCACCGAACGCAATGATCAACAGCGCGGCGAGCCCCGACAGCACCAGGATGCCGTTCGAGAACACGAGCCGATCACCGCGGTTCGCGAGCTGCCGCGGGAGATAGCCGTCCCGGGCGATGATCGAAGAGAGCCTCGGGAAGTCGGCGTACGCGGTGTTCGCAGCCAGCGTCAGGATGGCCGCCGTAGAGAATTGGAGGATCACGTAAACCGGCCCGTCCCCGAACACGACCCGCCCCAGCTGCGAGATGACCGTCTCCTCTTTACTGGGATACGGGTGGAGCTGGTAGGAGAGCAGCGACACCCCGAAGAACAGGGTCCCGAGGACCGTGGACATCCAGGTGAGCGTGGTGGCGGCGTTCTTCGACTCGGGCCGCTGGAAAGCGGGCACGCCGTTGCTGATCGCCTCGACACCCGTCAGCGCTACCGCGCCGGACGAGAACCCCTTGAGAATCAAGAACAGTCCGAGCATGCCGCCCTCGACGCGGCTGCCCTCGAACGCAGCGCGATTGAACGGCACCGTGCCGATGTCGCCGAAGTAGCTGCGCGCCAAGCCGAAGACGATCAGCGCGCCGAGAGCGAAGATGTAGATGTACGTCGGCGCCGCGAAGATCCGGCCCGACTCCTTGATGCCGCGCAGGTTGGCGATGGCGATGAACGCGATCAAGCCCAGCGCGAGCTCGACGCGATGATTGACGAGGCCCTGGAAGGCCGGGATCGACACGATGGCCGCGACGCCGGCCGAGATCGACACCGCGACGGTCAGGATGTAATCGACGAGCAGCGACGCGCCCGCGACGAGCGAAGGGTTCTCGCCGAGGTTCTCGCGGCTGACGATGTAGCTGCCGCCGCCGCTCGGATAGGCATGGATCGTCTGTCGGTACGACGCGGTGACGATCGCCAGGAGGACCGCGACTCCGACCGCGATCGGCAACAGCGCGTTGAGTCCGAGCATGAGGCTGGACCCGCCGACCGCGGTGACGAAGAGGATCTCCTCGGTGGCGTAGGCGGTAGAGGAGATCGCGTCGGACGAGAAGACCGCGAGCGCGATCGTCTTCGGGATGCGCTGGTGCTCCTGCTCCACCGTCGCCAGGGGCCGCCCGACGAGCATTCGTTTGAGGATCGCCACCCCGCCCCCGGGGAAGGAGTCGGAACCGGACCTGACGAGGGCCGACCCCGAGGTCAGCCCGTCGGGCGCCAGCATGCCATGCCGGGTACCCGCTCTAGCTTCTCGGGCGACCCCGAGCCGTCGTACGATCGGTCCCTTCGAACCTGCTGGAGGAAACGTGCACGTCGTGGTCGTCGGCTGCGGGCGAGTCGGGAGCGAGCTCGCCGGCACCCTCGAGAAGTCGGGCCACACCGTCGCCGTGATCGACAAGAACCCCAACGCGTTCCGGCGCCTCCCGCCGGGGTACGCGGGACAGCGAGTCGTCGGGTTCGGCTTCGACCGCGACAACCTCCGAGAGGCGGGCATCGAGCGGGCCGGCGCCGTGGCCGCCGTGTCCAACGGCGACAACTCCAACATCCTCGTCGCCCGCATCGCGCGGGAGAGCTTCGGCATCGAGCGCGTCGTGGCCCGGATCTACGACCCCCGCCGCGCCGCCATCTACCAGCGCCTCGGCATCCCCACGGTTGCCACCGTGTCGTGGACGACCGATCAGGTGTTGCGTCGGCTGCTCCCGGGCGAGCAGCCCCACGATTGGATCGACCCCAGCGCGAAGGTGTGCCTCGTCGAACGCGTGCTGCCGCAGGCGTGGGGCGGCAAGAAGCTCGCGGAGCTCAACGAGCCCGGGCGCTTCTGGCTCACGGCGGTCACGAGGTTGGGCGAGGCGCAGATCGCCGGCGACAAGCTCGTGGGCCAAGAGGGAGACGTGCTGCATTTCATGGCCGACGTCAACGCGCTCGACGCGCTGCGAGAGCGCCTCGAGCACGGACCGGAGCACTAGCCATGCGGGTCGCGATCGCCGGCGCCGGCAACGTGGGCCTGTTCATCGCCAACGACCTGCGCGCGGGCGGCCACGAGGTGCAGCTCATCGAGCAGAACCCCGCCGTGGTCGAGCGCGCCGTCGCCGATCCGGGCGTCGAGTGGTTCGTCGCCGACGCGTGCGAAGTGTCGTCGCTCAAGGAAGCGGGCCTCGAGCGCTGCGACGTCGTCGTCGCTGCCACGGGCGACGACGAAGACAATCTCGTGATCTCACTTCTCGCCAAGCAGGAGTTCGCGGTCCCGAGGGTCATCGCAAGGGTGAACCATCCGAAGAACGAATGGATGTTCAACGAGAACTGGGGCGTCGACATGTCGGTGTCGACCCCGCACCTCATCACCGCCCTGGTCGAAGAGGCGGTGAGCGTCGGCCGGCTCGTCCGCCTCTTGCAGTTCGAACGCGGTCAGGCCCGCCTCGTCGAAGCGACCTTGGCCGAGGACGCGCCGGTCGTCGACCGCGCGCTGAAAGACCTCGAAGTCCCGCGCGACGCCACCGTCGTCGCCGTCGTCCGCGGGGACCATGTCGTGATGCCCCGCGGCGACACCGTGTTCGAGGCCGGCGACGAAGTGCTGGCGATGGTGACGCCGGAATCCGAAGAGGACGTCCGCAACATCCTCACCGGCGAGTAGCCGGCCGGGCCGACTCAGCCGAGGAGCTGGTACTCGGGGTTGTAGAGGATGAAGCGGTTGCCGTCGCGGCCGGCGACCGCCGACAGCACGACGCGGCGGCCGGGGGACATGCCTGCGATCTTGCGCCGCCCGAGGAACACCGCGTCCACCGAGCCGCGCCCGTCCGAGACGTTGACCTCCAAGGCGTCGGCACCGGCGCGGGGGACGATGCGGACCGACCGGACCTCGCCCGCGACGCGGGCCGGGTGTCGAGCGGTGACCTGATCCATCGGGGTGACCCCGAGCGCGGCGCAGTACTGCTCGAGCTTCTCCCGGTCGAGCTCGTCGACGGGCTTCGTCAGCCGCTGGACCGCCTTGCGAAGGGGCACGTCGCCTCCTCGGCGGCCTCCGTGGCCGCCTCATTGGCCTCGATCGCCACACCCGGCGCCCGTGCGATCGCGCCGAGTGACTCGAAGGGCGCCTGACTGCACCCTACCGGTTCCGGCGTGGCATCCTTGCCCGCCATGGCGACTCCGAGCACCGGCTCCCGCGCGCCCGCGCGCACGCCGCCCGACCGGCCGGCCGGCCCTCAGCGGTCGCGGACCATGCAGATCGCGGTGGTCGTGGCGGCGGTGGTGCTCTTGGGGATCGCCGGGCTGATCTTCCTGCTCCAGCGGGGAGGCGGCGACAATTCGGGGGGAACGGCGAAGGCGTCCGTCTCCGCGAACGTGCAGGTTGTGCTGGGCGGCGTGCAGAACGCGAACGCCGGCTCCCCGGCGACGCTGCCCGACGACGCCGCGAACCAGATCATGCAGGCAGTCGGCACGTACGTCGACCGAGGGCTCGTCGCGCCGGTGAAGACGGGGAAGCCCCCGGAGAACGTGGCGGAGCTGTTCGACGCCGGGACCCAGCCCGCCCTCGAGGGGCCCGACAAGGACGTCCTCTTCGAGAACGGCCAACCCGAGCGCACCGGTGACTTCAAGCCGGCGGCGGAGCCCGTGATCATCACCGCGCTCTCCGACGGCGGCGGACAGTTCGTGCTTGCGACGGCCTCGTTCAACTACAGCGCGCAGGTCGCGGTGAAGGGCGGCCCGCTGCAGACCGTTCGGACCGTGGCGTTGACCTTCACTCCCGATGGCGGGCAGTGGAAGATCACCGGCTACGACGCGTCCGTCACCCGGCAGGGCGCGCAAGCGGATGTCCCGGCAGCGACGGCGCAGGGGTGAGCTGATGTCGAGGAAGCGCACGACGATCCTCTTCACTCTGATCGGGCCGCCGTTGTGCGGCGTGCTGGTCGGCTGCCTGGTGATCGCAGCCTGGTTGGCCACGGGCCTGCCGACCGCGAAGGGTGCGACGTGGTTCAGCGTCACGAAGGTCCCGCCCCTCGCAGGCGCCAGCTTCACGAGCGGTCAGCCCACCGACGTGCAGTT
>JALZAA010000353.1 GCA_030948625.1 Actinomycetota bacterium | reverse complement strand
CCCTCGGCGTCGTCGCGGTAGTCGACCACGTCCACCCGTGCTCGGGCGGCGACGGCGAGGAACGAAAGCAGCTGGCACGACGCCGCCGCCATGACCAGCAGCTGCTCCGGGTTGAGCAGTGCGGGATCGCCCCGAAACGCGGGATCGCTCGACAGGGGGAGCGTCGGCCGCGCGGGTGGCGCGGTCGCCGTGTGCGACCGGTCGTAGGCGTCGTACCCGCCTCCGGTCGACCCCTGCCACGCACACGAGACGGTGTAGCGGTGGACGGCGATGGATGTGACGCTAGTGTCAGTTACCGTGACGGCGCGCCCGCAGACGACCGTGCTGGAAGCTCTTGCTCGGCGCCTGGATGTCGACCCCGAGAGCCCGTACCTCGACTTCGAGGGCACCGAGTACAGCGCCCGGCGCATGGACGCCGAGAGCAACCGGCTCGCCCACGCGCTCTCAGGCTTTGGTGTCGAGAAAGGAGACCGGGTGGCGACGCTCCTCGAGAACAGCCCGGCGCAGGTGGTCACATTCTTCGCCGCGCTCAAGCTGGGCGCGGTCCAGGTGCCCATCAACACCGCCTACAAGGGCGACTTCCTGCGCCACCAGCTGGCCGACTCGGGGTCGAAGGTCATCGTCGTGCAGGGCGATTTCGCGGGGCGGGTTGCGTCCGTCGGTGGCGATCTTTCGGAGCTCGCGGCCGCCATCGTCGTGGGACCGCCCGACGAGGTGATCGACGGCGTTCCCGCCCACGATTGGGACGCCGTGCTCAGCCGGTCGCCGGAGGAGCGGGTGCCCGACGCAGGCGTGCGACCGGCCGACCTCGCGTGCTTCATCTACACCGCGGGGACGACCGGGCCGTCGAAGGGATGCATGCTCCCGCACAACTACATCGTGGCGCTGGCCGATCAGATCGCCCGGGCCTGGCAACGGCGGCCCGACGATGTCGTCATCACGCCGCTGCCGCTGTTCCACTTCAATGCCATCTCGGTGTGCGTGGTCGGCACGCTCGTCGTGGGGGGCCGGTCGAGCATCGCCCGCCGGTTCTCCGTGTCGCGCTTCTGGCCCGAGGTCCGGCGCACGGGCGCGACGATCGCGTCGATGCTCGGGTCGCTGGCGATCCTGATCGCGGACGCCGATGACCATCCCGATCAGGAAGGGCACCGGCTGCGGCTGTGCGCGGCGGCGCCGATGCCTCCTGACATCGACCGCATCTGGAACGAACGCTTCGGCTGCAAGACGTTCAGCGCCGGGTACGGGCTCACGGAGGCGTCGCTGATCTCGATGCTGCCGGCGGGCGAGGCCAACAAGCCCGGCGCCGCCGGAAAGCGGAACACGGTCGACTTCGACGTGCGGCTGCTCGACGACGACGACGTCGAGGTGCCGACGGGGGAGATCGGAGAGATCGTGTGCCGCCCCACGGGCCCGAACCTCATGTTCGCCGGCTACTGGCGCCGGCCCGAGGAGACCGTCAAGGTGCTGCAGAACCTCTGGTTCCACACCGGCGACCTCGCCCGCCTCGACGACGAGGGATTCCTCTACTTCGTGGACCGCAAGAAGGACTACCTGCGGCGCCGGGGCGAGAACATCTCGAGCTTCGAGATGGAGCGCACCTTCCATGGGCACCCGGCGATCAAGGACGTCGCGGTGCACTCGGTGCCGAGCGAGATGGGCGAGGACGACGTGAAGGTGACGGTGGTGCTCCAGTCCGACACGCAGCTCGACGAGGTGCAGCTGTGCGAATGGTCCGCGGAGCGGGTGCCGTACTTCGCCATCCCGCGCTACATCGAGTTCCGCGACGACCTGCCGCGTAATCCCGTCGGCCGGGTGCTGAAGTACCAGCTACGCGACGAGGGCGTCACCGACACGACCTGGGATCGCGAGGCCGCCGGCGTCACGTTCGAACGCCGCTAGGGCAGCCGTTACCGAGGGGTGCTCAGCCCCCGTTGACGCCCTTGGCGATGAGGTCGCCGGTCTCCTTGTCGATGTTGCGCCAGTACTCGAACGCGCGCTCCAGCACGGGCTCGGATACACCGTCGCTGAGG
>JALZAA010000311.1 GCA_030948625.1 Actinomycetota bacterium | reverse complement strand
CTGACCGTTTCACCTCGGTCGACGACGTCGTCGACCGCCTCCGCGCCGTCGACTACCTCGCCGACCCGAACATCGCCGGCGTCGTGTACCTCGCCGACCGCCTCGAGAAGCCCGTGCTGGTCGAAGGCCCGGCGGGGGTGGGCAAGACGGAGCTCGCCAAGGCGCTGGCCGGCGTCACCGGCTCCCGGCTGATCCGGCTCCAGTGCTACGAGGGCCTCGACGAGTCGAAGGCGCTGTACGAGTGGAACTACAAGAAGCAGCTCCTGCGCATCCAGTCCGACCGTGAGCACGAGACCAGCTGGGCCGAGGTCGAGTCCGACATCTTCTCCGAGCCGTTCCTGCTCACCCGGCCGCTCCTCGAGGCCATCCGTGCCGAGGAGCCGATCGTCCTCCTCATCGACGAGGTCGACCGGGTCGAGATCGAGACCGAGGCGCTGCTCCTCGAGGTGCTGTCCGACTTCCAGGTGTCGATTCCGGAGCTCGGCACCATCGTGGGGAACCAGCGGCCGCTCGTGATCATGACGTCCAACAACACGCGCGAGCTGTCCGAGGCGCTGAAGCGGCGCTGCCTCTACCTCCATCTCGACTACCCCGACCTCGAGCGCGAGAAGGACATCGTGCGCGTGCGGGTGCCCGAGGTCGACGACCAGCTCGCGGAGCAGGTGGCGCGCATCGTCCGTTCGATCCGTCAGCTCGAGCTGAAGAAGGCGCCGTCGATCTCCGAGACGATCGACTGGGCCAAGACGCTGCTGTACCTGGGCAAGAACGAGATCGACCCCGAGCTCATCGGCGAGACGCTGCACGTGCTGCTCAAGTACCAGTCCGACATCGTCAAGGCCCGCAAGGAGCTCCAGGTCGACGGCGGGCCGCTGCCGGCGCGCTCGCCGTGACGCCGTGCATCACCTGAACGCGGCCAAGTTGACCGACGCGATGTCGAGGTTCGGTCCCGCGGACGGCATGCCCCCGGCGAGCCGTGAGTCGATGCTCGACGTGCTGCAGGGGTTCGTCCACGAGCTTCGGGCTGCGGGGCTCCCGGTGTCGATGACGGAGAATCTCGACGCGATGCGGGCCGTTGAGCACGTCGACATCGCCGACCGCCAGACGTTCAAGGCCACGCTCGGCGCCACGCTCGTCAAGCACCACCATCACAGGCGGGCGTTCGAGACCGTCTTCGACGTGTACTTCTCGCTGCACGCGCCGGGGATCGGGGAGGACGGCGAGGACGGCGCGCCGTCCGACCTCGAAGCAATGGAGGCGATGCGGGCCCAGGGCGGCGGCGCGATGGGCGACGTCTCTCCGGAGGAGCTGGCGCAGATGCTGCTCCAGGCGCTCATGAACATGGACCGCGACCAGCTGCGGCAGATCGCGGGCATGGCCGTCGACCGGTTCGCGGGCATGGAACCCGGACGCCCCGTGGGCGGCACCTACTACCTGTACCGGACGCTGCGGCAGCTCGACTTCGAGGGGCTCACGGCACGGCTGATGGGCCAGGCCCGCGACCGGGGCGAGGTCGGCGAGGGTGAGCTCGCCGAGCGCCTCGCCGAAGAGGAGTTCCAGGCTCGACTGCGGGAGCTGAAGGACCTCGTCGAGGGGGAGATCCGACGCCGTCTCGTTGCCGACCGCGGGCCCGAGGCCATGGCGCGCACCCTCCGCAAGCCGCTGCCCGAGGACGTCGACTTCATGCACGCGTCACGAGAGGAGATGCTCGCGCTGCAGCGGGCGATCTACCCGCTGACGAGGGCGCTCGCCGCCCGCCTTGCGCAGCGGCGCCGGCGCCGCAACCGCGGCCACCTCGACTTCCGATCCACCGTCCGGCACTCATTGTCGTACGGGGGAGTGCCGGCCGAGCCGAAGTTCCGGCACCCGCGCCCGTCGCGACCCGAGATCATGGTGGTCGCCGACATCTCGGGCTCGGTGGCGAGCTTCGCCCGGTTCACCCTGCAGTTCGTGTACGCGATGGCGAGCCAGTTCTCGAAGGTCCGTTCGTGGGTCTTCATCGACGGCATCGACGAGGTGACGCGGTTCTTCCAGGAGTCCGACGACATCGCCGAGGCGATCCACCGTGTGAACACCGAAGCGGACGTCGTGTGGGTCGACGGCCACTCCGACTATGGGCACGCCTTCGAGGTCTTCCACGAGCGTCACTACAAAGAGGTGACGCCGAAGTCCTCGATCATCCTGCTCGGCGACGCGCGCAACAACTACCACGCGTCGCAGCATTGGGTGCTCAAGGAGCTCCAGCAACGAGCCCGTCATCTCTACTGGCTGAACCCCGAGCCGCGCGGCTACTGGGACACCGGCGACTCGATCATCTCCGAGTTCGGGATCTACTGCGACGGCGTGTACGAGTGCCGCAACCTGCGCCAGCTCGAACGGTTCGTCACCACCATCGTGGAGGGTTAATCAGGCTTTCGGCTCCCGCCACATGGTCCAGATCGGCGGACCGGTCAGCGACGGGTGGACCGTTTCCCGGAGCTCGAATCCGTGGTGGCGGTACCAGGCGACGTTCGATTCCGTCGAGGTCTCCAGGTATCCGGGGACGCCGGAGGCGTCGAGGCGGTCGAGGACCGCCGCGAGCAGCTCTCCGCCCAGCCCTTCGCCCTGACGCGCCGGCTCGATCCCGATGACGGCGAGGTACCAGTGCGGTTCCTTCGGGTGCAGCTTCTCCGTCTCGCTCAAGTACCGCAGGCCGTCGCGAAACGTGTGCGGCGTGAGCAGGCTGTCCCAGGCGCCGAGGAGCAGGCGCGCGGCGCGCCACCGGGTCGGCGGGTAGGTGCCTTCGGGAAGCCAGCCGGCGGTTCCCACGACGACGCCGTCGTCGAATGCAGCCCACACTTCACCGAAGGGGAGCGCGTCACGGACGATCGAGCGCAGGAATGCTCTGCACGTCCACCGGCGGCGGCGCGCCGTCGGGTACAGGTAGCTGAAGACGGGATCGTCGTCGAACGCGCGAGCCAGGGCGGCCGAGGACTGGCCCAGGCGATCACGCGGGAGCGCGGCGATCGTCGGCACGGGGCACGTTGTACTCGCCCAGCAGCTCCCATGCGCGATCCGCGATGCGGACGAGCGCCAGCAGCTGGCCGCGCTCGCGACGACGCAAGGGGTGGCCGGCGCGCCCCAACAGGAGCGCGGCGTCGCGCCCGTTGAAGGACGCCACCGCGAGGTCGTCGGGCCCGGTCACGCCGTCCGAGACCAGCGTGGAAGCCGACGTGCCCGCGACGAGCGCCTCCAGGACCTCCTTGCTCGGAATGTCATCGCCCTCCTGTGCAACGACCCCCGACCCGTCGAGCAATGCCGTCCAGTCGGCGAGGAACTCGCGGTGCGTCTGCGAGACGAGCGTGGCACGGAGCTCGTCGACGGTGGTCGCCGCACACAACGCCGCTGCCGACTCCAGCGCGTCGAGGCGGGCGTCGGGAAAGTGGCTGACGACCTTCACCTCCTCGACGGACGCGCCGTCGACCTCCTCGACCTCGCGCACGAGGGTCGGCACTAGGTCGACGGACGGAAGGTCGACTGCGAACTCGTCCACCGCGACGTCCGCGCCGCGCTCGAGGACGTCCACGCCGACGATGTCCCCCCGGACGGCACCGATCCGCGACGCGACGAGACCCAGCGCACCGGGGCGGTCCGGGAGCCAGACCCGTACGAGGACGTGGGCGCCCGGGCTGGGATCGGGATTGTCGAGCGGACACACGCTTTCGATGGTACGGCGGGTGCATGTCCCTCGCGTTCCAGCACTATGAACAAACCGTCTTCCTTGTCGCCGTCGCAAGCTCCGTCTTTGCGGCGACGGTCAGCAAAGCCGCCGTCGTCCGCGCGGCCCGTAGACTCCCCGGATCGAGCGAGTCGGTGTCTTCGGTGGCACGTTCGACCCCGTGCACGTCGGCCACATCGTGGCCGCGGCGGACAGCCGTGCGGCGGTCGGGCTGGACCAGGTCCTGATGGTCGTGGCCGGTGACCCCTGGCAGAAACGGGGGGAGGTGGTCGCGCCGGCCGCCGACCGGTTCGCCTTGGTCGCGGCGGCAGTGGAGGGGATCGAGGGGGTCGAACCTTCCGATGTCGAGATCAAGCGAGAAGGCCCGTCGATCACCTACGACACGCTGGCTGCCATCTCGGCTCCCGGGCGCGAGCTCTTTCTGGTGCTGGGATCCGACGCGGCGCGCAACATGCCCACCTGGCGCAAGCTCGAAGAGACCCGCGACCTCGCCACGCTGGTGATCGTCGAGCGGGCGGGCGACGCGCACGCCGAGGCGCCGTTGCCGGGATGGCCGGTCGAGCGGGTCACGATCCCGCGCCTCGACATCGCTTCGAG
>JALZAA010000242.1 GCA_030948625.1 Actinomycetota bacterium | reverse complement strand
CTCCCATGCCGAGGGTTTCGTTGCTCGCCAAGTTCCGGGTGAAGGACGGCAAAGGCGAGGAGCTCATCGCCGCGTTCCAGTCTCTTTTCGAGCACGTCGAGAAGGAACCGGGAACGCTGTTGTACGTGATGAACCGCGCCAAAGACGATCCTGACGTGTTCTGGTTCTCAGAGCTCTACGCCGACGACGACGCGTTCGCCGCCCACAGCGGCAGTGACGCCATGGCCAACGCCATGCCGACCTTGGGCCCGCTCATCGCGGAGAGCGAGTTGGTCCTCGGCGACCCCGTCCTCGCGAAGGGCGCGCCCGGCTGATCGAACGAGGAGCGTGAGCGCATGCTGCTCGAAGGCAAGAGCGCCGTGATCTACGGCGCCGGAGCGATCGGCGGCGCGGTCGCGCGGGCGTTCGCCCGTGAGGGGGCACGTGTCTTCTTGGCTGGTCGCACCCGCGAGCGCGTCGAGGAGGTTGCGCGGGGGATCCGCGCCGCGGGGGGCGTCGCCGAGACGGCGCAGGTCGATTGCGCTCGATGAGCGGGCCGTCAACCATCACGCTGATGCCGTCGCGGCGGAGGCCGGGGGGATCGACATCTCCTTCAACCTGATCTCGCACGGGGACGTGCAGGGAACCCCGCTCGCCGAGATGCCGCTCGCGGACTTCGAGCAGCCCGTGGTGACCGCGTTGCGGACGACATTCCTCACCTCGCAAGCGGCGGCGCGTCACATGATCCGGCAAGGCTCGGGGGTGATCCTGATGTTCGGCGGGTACGGCGATCCGATGCGCCGCGCCAATCTCGGCGGCCTCCAGGTCGCGTTCCAGGCGATGGACACCCTCCGAAACCAGTTGGCGGCAGAGCTCGGTCCGCACGGCGTTCGCGCTCTGACGATCCAGACGGGCGGCGTGCCTGAGGTGATCCCCGAAGCCTTCGAGGGCGCGCAGGCGATCATCGACGACATCGTCGGCAGGACGATGCTGAACCGCGCCGCGACGCTCGAGGATGTCGGGAACGTGGCCGCCTTCGCCGCGTCCGACTGGGCCCGCACGATGACCGCCACCAAGCTGAACATCACCGCCGGCTCAGAGGTCGACGGGGGTTGACTGGACGAACGTATGTTCGTATACTCTCCTTGACGCTTCCCCCAGCAGATCTCATTCGCGCGGAGGAAGCGTGTTCGCTGAGGTTCGCAACGCCGTCGATGCTCTGAAGGCCATCGCGTGCGATCTCGACCCGCTGTGTGTGGACGGTCGCGGCGCCGCTGCACTCTTCGAGGTGGTCACCGAGGGCGAGCGCGTGTGCGCGGCGATGAAGGCGCTCTTGGCACGGCGCATCGACGAGACCAAGGTTTGGCGCGAGGGCGGTCACCGCGACGCCGCGCACTGGGTCGCCGACGCCACCGGAGAGACGGTTGGCGTTGCTGCTCGAACGCTCGAGACCGCCCGTGCGCTCGACCAGTTGCCTGACACCGACGCCGCGTTCCGGGCCGGGAAGCTCTCCGGAACGCAGGCGGTCGAGATCACCGCAACCGCGGTCGCCGATCCGGGCGCAGAACGCGCGCTCTTGGAGACTGCAAGCTCGACGAGCGTGAAGGGCCTGCGGGATCGGTGCCGGCAGGTACGCGCTGGCGCCGAGGCCGACGACCGGGCCTGGGCGCGCCGGCTGCACACGGAGCGGCGCGCGCACGACTGGACTGATCCCGATGGCGCGTACTGCCTGAACGCTCGGATGGCGCCCGATGCCGGCGCCCGGTTCGGTTCGGCGTGGAAGGCCCACATCGACCGCATCTTCGGGGATGCCCGGTGCGCTGGGCGGCGCGAGCCTCGCGCCGCCTACGCCGCCGACGCCCTCGTCGCGCTCGCGACCGAAGGGCCGTGCAAGCCGGTCGAGGTGCACGTCACCGTCGACAGCGCAGCACTCGCACGCGGCCACACCGATCCCGGCGAACGTTGCGAGATCAGGGGCGCGGGCCCGGCGCCGGTCACGACCGCCCGCGCGCTCCTCGACGACGCCAGGGTGAGCGTTCTCGTCCGCGACGGCGACGACATCACCGCCGTGTCGAGCCCGAAGCGGACGATCCCGGCGAAGCTGCGCCGGGCGCTCGAGGCGCGCTACCCGAGCTGCGGCGTCGCGGCGTGCGCCAACGACCAGTTCCTCGAGATCGACCACATCGTGCCCGTCGAAGCGCACGGGCCCACCGAGCTGCCCAACCCCTGGCGGATCTGCACCCACCACCACGCGCTGAAGACCCACGGCGGCTGGAACGTCGTCGGCGACAACGGCGACCGAGACCTCGTCCCACCCGACGACCCCGACCCTCCGTGACAGGAGTCAGGACGGACGGGACCAGCCGGGATCACGTCCGATGAGACCGAGCAAGCGGTCCTGCAATGGGGCGTCCTCGGGCACCTCGACCTCGGGACCGAACACCTCGACACCCGGGCCGAAGGCGCCCGGTGTCCGATACTTCG
>JALZAA010000223.1 GCA_030948625.1 Actinomycetota bacterium | reverse complement strand
ACGGTCTTCGCAGTGCCGATCGCGGTCATCGCGTTCGGCCAGCCGGCGTAGAAGGCGAGGTGCGTGATCACTTCGATCAACTCGTCCTTGGTAACGCCGTTCTCGAGAGCGCGACCCAGATGGAACGACATCTGCTCTGTGCGGTACAGGGAGACGAGCGCGGCCACGGTGATCAAGCTGCGATCCCGTTTGGAAAGACCTGGGCGCTCCCAGATGTCCCCGAACAGCACATCGTCGGTCAGCTCCACGAGTTTCGGCGCGAAGTCACCGATCATCTGCTGGGTAGGTGAAGGTTCGGCTGGCATATCTCGGCTCCTTCGGTTGTCGGCCAAGCAGCTCTAGGAAAACCCCACGTCAACCGTCAACGGCAAAGAGGCGCCAGCTTCCCGGCACCCCCTTGAGCTCATGCTCACCACGATCGGCGAACGTCAGTCCTGAGCCCGCGACCAAGTCCTTGACCGTGCTCGATACGACGATGTCACCGCCGCCGCCCGTGGCCGCCACTCGGGCGCCGATGTGCACGGCGAGCCCACCGATCTGTTCTCCCCGCACTTCCACTTCGCCGGTGTGAACGCCAACCCGGACCGCGAGCCCGATACGAGTCAGAGCATCATGGAGAGCGCCGGCGCAGCGGATCGCGCGACCCGGCCCGTCGAAGGTGGCCAGGAAGCCGTCGCCGGTGGTGTCGACCTCGCGTCCACCAAACCGTGCCAGCTCGCGGCGCACGATGGTGTCGTGCTCATCGAGTAGTGAACGCCAGCGGGTATCACCGAGTGCGGCGGCTCGCGCGGTGGAGTCCACGATGTCGGTGAAGAGAACGGTGGCGAGCTTTCGGTCCGGATCGGGCGACGCTCGAGTTCCGGTGAGGAACTCCTCGATCTCGCCCACTACCTCGTCGGCGTTCTCTGTGAACCAGAGGTGATCGGCCCCATCGAGCTCCATGTACCTGGCATTGGGGATGTGGGCGGCCAGATACTGACCGAGCTCGGGCGGAGCGATCTGATCGTGAGCTCGCTGGAGTACGAGGGTCGGCGCCTGGATGACCGGGAGCAGCTCGCGGACGTCGGTCAGCACCGACTGTCGGAAGTAGTGCGCTACTGCACCGGGCGAGACCGCGCCGCGCCCGAGGCGGACGAGTTGGTCGGTAAAACGTGGATCGCTGTAGCGGCTGGGTGCAAGACGCGCCATGTGGTCGGCGTCGCCGGCAGCCCATGATTGCGCCTGGAGGCGGACGATCTCGAGAAGCACGTCCTCCGGAGCTCCCCAGGGGTAGTCGGAGGCGGCGCTCAACCGGGCCGCCGTATTGAACAGAACGAGCGCACGACATCGTTGCGGAAGGGAGGCGGCGAGGAGGAGGGCAAGCGGGCCACCTTCTGCGACGCCGAGGATCGCGGCCTCCTTCGACCCGGCGGCATCCATGACGGCACAGATGTCCGCCACCTGGGTCTCGAGGTCGGGGAGATGATCGAGGGGCACCGGGTCGGACAGGCCGGTTCCCCGCCGGTCGAAGATGATCAGGCGCCCGATGGCAGCGAGCCGCCGTCGCTGGTGCGCCAACTCCGGGATCTCCCAGAACGCTTCGACGTGGTGCACCCAGCTCTCGATCAGTACCAAGTCAAGCGAACCCTCGCCCACGACCTGATAGGCGAGGTGGACGTCGCCGTTCTTCGCGTACCTGGTCGTCGGCAAGCCGTCCACGGCTTGCAAGCTTGCCAGAGCCGCGATCCCGCACGAGTGTCAACGAATGGTGCCCACTCCGGGGATCAGTGGCAGGTCGAGTGCCGTGATCCAACCCGGCGGCAGGTCGTTGACCGCGGGGACGGCATTGAGCGCGCGGAGCCCTGTTGCCAGGCAGCCGGCGGCCGCCGCGTCGCGACCGCTGCCGTCGGTGAAGCGGAAGGCGGTCTCCTGGGTGATCGACGGCGTCCCCTCGATCTCGACCCGATAGACGTCGTCCTGCGTGCCACGAGGCCAGTCGGGCGCGGCGTGCGTGCCGACGCGGTTCACGTGCTGCAGCTGGACGCGGGTCTCGCCCTTGTAGACGCCGTTGATCGTGAAGTCGATGGCGGCCACCTCACCCGGGTTGATCACGCCCTTGGCCGTCTTGATCTCTTCGTCGGTGACCCACTTGTCCCACGTGGTGGTGATCTCGTCGAGCTCGATGCCGACGGCGTGCGCCATCATCGGCACCGTCGCGCCCCACGCCATGACGAGGATGTCCGGATGCTCGAGCATCGCCCGGTATTCGGGTGGACGTCCGATGCCCATCTCGTTCTCGTAGTCACCCTCGTAGTTGCTGTAGTCGAGGATCTCGAGCGCCCGCACAACCCGCACCTCGGCACAGAGCCCCATGAGCGTCATGGGGAAGAGGTCGTTGGCGAACCCGGGGTCGATCCCTGTCGTGAAGCACGACGAGTGACCCGCCTGGCACGCATCGGTGATGGGGGCGATCCAGTCGGGCGGGTTGAGCCTCATCTGCGGCCAGACCCACGGCGTCATCGCCGTCGAGCAGACGTCGATGCCGGCGCGGAGAAAGGCCCCGACGTCCCGGATGTTGTCGAGCGGGTGGGCCGCCGTCGGCCCGTAGTGGACCAGCGCATCGGGCTCGAGGTTTACAAGGGCCTGGACGTCGTCCGTGGCCAACAAGCCGGTAGAATGAAGGCCGCAGATCTCTCCGACGTCCCTCCCGACCTTCGCCGGGTTGCTGACGCCGACGCCCACGAGCTCGAACTCCGGGTGCCGGAGGATCTCGGGGATCACCAGCTTGCCGACGAAGCCGGTGCCCCAGACCACCACTCGCTTGGCCATCCGCTCCCTCTCCTCTCGAGCCCCGGCGGCCCATTCCAGACCCTTCGGCTCGGGAATGAAAGCCGGGCCGGGCGCGTTTTCCACGTGTAATCCTGTAATTCTCGGCCCTGGAAGCCCAGGAGGCCCCCCTTGAACGAGACCGCCGAACGTTTGACCCTGCCCCTGCTGCCGCTGAGCACTGGTGTCGTGCTCCCGCAGATGGTCGTCACCCTCGCGCTGGAGACCGACGAGGCGAAAGCCGCCGCCGACGCCATTGGTGACGACGGACAGCTGCTCCTCGTGCCGCGGGTCGACGGGCGCTACGCCCGGGTCGGAACCATCGCCCGGGTGGAGAGCGCGGGCGAGCTGCCGAACGGCGTGCGTGCCCTCGTGCTGCGCGGCGTCCAGCGTGCGGTCGTCGGTGTCGGCGTGGCCGGCACTACCTCCGGGCTGTGGGTCGAGGCTGAGCCGGTGGACGACTCCGGCGAGCCGAGCGAGCACGTGCGCGAGCTGGCGCGCGACTACCGGGCCATCGTGGGCGCGATCGCCGAGCGCCTCGGCGCCGGCCGCCTGCGCGAAGCGCTGCGCGGCGTCACCGATCCCGGCGCGCTGGCCGACACGGCCGGGTGGTGGCCCGACCTGGAAGCCGAGCGCAAGGTCGAGCTGCTCGAGACGCTCGACGTCGAGAAGCGGCTGGAGAAGGTCGTTGCCTGGGCGCGCGACGCGCTCGCCGAGATCGACGTCGCCGAGAAGATCCGCTCCGAGGTGACCGACGGCATGGAGCGTCAACAGCGTGAGTTCCTGCTCCGGCAGCAGCTCAGCGCGATCAAGAAGGAGCTGGGCGAGGAGGGCGACGACGATGTGATCGAGGATTACCGCCGTCGCGTCGCCGAAGGCGGCCTGCCCGAGACCGTGCGCGAGTCCGCGACCCGAGAGGTCGATCGGCTCGAGCGCACCAGTGAGCAGAGCCCGGAGCACGGCTGGATCCGTTCTTGGCTCGACTCGCTGCTCGACGTGCCTTGGGGTGAGCGTTCCGACGACAACCTTGACGTCAACGACGCCCGCCGCGTCCTCGACGAGGACCACACCGGCCTGTCCGACGTGAAGGATCGCATCGTCGAAATGCTCGCGGTGCGCAAGCTCCGCGCCGAGCGCGGTTTCGAGGAGACGGACGGTCGTCGCGGCGCGGGCGCGATCCTCGCGCTCGTCGGCCCGCCCGGCGTCGGCAAGACGTCACTGGGCGAGTCCGTGGCCCGCGCGCTGGGACGGAAGTTCACCCGGGTCGCGTTGGGTGGCATCCACGACGAGGCCGAGATCCGAGGCCACCGCCGCACCTACGTCGGGGCCCGCCCCGGACGGGTGGTCCGCGCGCTGACCGAGGCCGGCACGATGAACCCTGTCGTGCTGCTCGACGAGATCGACAAGGTCGGCGCCGACTGGCGCGGCGACCCGTCGAGCGCGCTGCTCGAGGTGCTCGACCCGGCGCAGAATCACACCTTCCGTGACCACTACCTCGAGATCGACCTCGACCTGTCCGACGTGCTGTTCCTCGCGACCGCCAACGTCGCGGAGACGATCCCCGGGCCGCTCCTCGACCGTCTCGAGGTGATCCGCCTCGACGGCTACACAGAGGACGAGAAGGTCGCGATCGCGGGTGATCACCTGCTCACGCGTCAGCGCGACCGCAGCGGGCTGCGCGACGACGACGTCACAGTGGGCGACGACGCGCTCCGGCTCGTCGTCACCGACTACACGCGTGAAGCCGGCGTGCGGAACCTCGAGCGGGAGATCGGCAAGCTGCTGCGCAAGGTCGCAGCGGGAATCGTGGCCGGCAACGCTCACGCGCCCGTCGACGTCGATGAGGCGGTCGTGCGGGACGCGCTGGGTCGTGCGAAGTTCTTCAACGAGGTTGCCGACCGGGTCAACGGTCCCGGCGTGGCGACAGGCCTCGCCGTCACCGGCAGCGGTGGCGACGTGCTGTTCATCGAGGCCTCGGTCATGGACGGCGAGCCCGGGCTGACCTTGACCGGGCAGCTCGGTGACGTCATGAAGGAGTCGGCGCAGATCGCGTTGTCGTACGTGCAGGCGCACGCCGAAGAGCTCGGCATTGCACCTGCGGCGCTCAATCGCCGTTTCCACCTGCACGTCCCCGCGGGCGCCGTGCCCAAGGACGGTCCGTCGGCCGGTGTCACGATGACGAGCGCGCTGGCGAGCCTGGTGAGCGGCCGGCCGGTGCGCAACAACGTCGGGATGACGGGCGAGGTCACGCTCCAGGGTCGGGTCCTGCCCATTGGCGGCGTGAAGCAGAAGGTGCTCGCGGCCCAACGGGCCGGGCTCACCGAGGTGATCCTGCCCGCCCGCAACGGCCCCGACCTCGACGACGTGCCCGAAGCGACACGCGACGCCATGTCGTTCCACCTGGCCGACGACGTACGCGACGTGCTCACGATCGCGCTCGAGCCCGAGCCTGAGGCGCTGTCGAGCGCGGCCTGAGCGGCCCGACGCCGAGCATCGGCGCGCGGGCAACGCGCCTCGACCTCTAAACCGCGTGGAGGAGGGTCTCGTCCGCGAGATTCGCTTCAGCTGTGTGGTTCAGCGAACCGCGGGCGTCGCGTCTTGTTCGGCGGTAACGCGCGCGTCGTAGGCAGCGCGTGCAGCGGCGATGTCGTTGCCGTGTTCGCCTGCCCATGCGACGAGCGACTGGATGGTGTCGAGGAGCGTGGAGCCGAGCGGCGTGAGCTCGTAGTCGACTCGCGGCGGGACGACGGGAAACACCGTTCGGGTGACGAGGCCGTCCCGCTCGAGCTGGCGGAGCGTGAGGGTCAGCATGCGCTGGCTGATCCCGTCGATCTCGCGGCGCAATTCGCTGAACCGGCGCGTGCCGTCGGCGAGAACGTAGATGACGAGCAGCGACCACTTGTCGGCGATCCGGTCGAGGATGTTGCGGAGCTCGCAGGCGGGATCGGTCTCGGTATCGCGGGTGTGCCTCGGTGACTTCGAAGTGCCGTCTTTCACTGCCCTCCATGGTGCCGCATGATGGGGTCAGTTACAAGAGAGAACTGAGAGGCCGAATATGAACCAAGGCTCGCAGCAGCGGCCGACCGTCGTCGTCATCGGGGGCGGCTATGGGGGCATCAACGTCGCCAAGGCGCTCGACCCTGAACTCGAGGTCGTATTGGTCGAGCCCAAGGATGCGTTCGTGCACAACATCGGGGCGCTCCGGGCCGTGGTCGATCCGGAGTTCCTTCCCAAGATCTTCCTGCCGTACGACCGGCTCCTCGCCAACGGGCGGGTGGTCCGTGACCGGGCGGCAGAGGTCAGCGCTCATCAGGTCGTGCTGGCGTCGGGCGCGGCGATTGCGGCCGACTATGTCGTCCTTGCGACTGGATCGGCGTACCCGTTCCCCGCCAAGAGCAATGCACACGATGCGGCAGACGCGATCGACAACTATCGGGCGGCGTACAACGAGCTGACGCATGCGAACAGTGTCCTTCTCGTCGGTGCTGGCCCGGTCGGGATCGAGCTCGCGGGCGAGATCGTCGCGAAGTGGCCGAACAAGCACGTCACGCTTCTCGACTTCTCTGACGATGTGCTCGGCGACCGATTCCGTCCGGATCTGCGCGCCGAACTGCGGAAGCAGCTTCTCGACCTCGGCGTCGATCTCGTCCTCGGCGAAGGCCTTCACGAACTACCGCCTACGGTCGCCGGCGAGCTCGCAACGTTCACGGTGACGACGAACTCCGGCCGGGAGATCGCCGCGGACATCTGGTTCCAGTGCTTCGGCGTCAGTCCGATCAGCGACTACCTGAGCGATGACCTCGCAACCGCGCGTCGAGCGGACGGATTCGTGACGGTCGGGCCCTCGCTCCAAGTCGCGGGGCACGAGAACGTGTTCGCGATCGGCGACGTCTCGACCGCCGACGCGAAGCTGGCGGGCCTGGCGGGCATGCAGGCGCAGCTCGTCGCCGAGAACATCATCAAGATGGTCAACGGCGACAACGACCTCGCCGTGCATGAACCGTTCGGGCCGGCGATCGTCGTGCCGATCGGACCCGACGGCGGCAGCGGTCAGCTCCCCGGCCAGGAGGAGCTCATGTCGCGTGAAATGGTCGCGGACCTCAAGGGCCGTGACCTGATGGTCGATCGCT
>JALZAA010000221.1 GCA_030948625.1 Actinomycetota bacterium | reverse complement strand
CCGACCGCATCATCGGCTTCAGCAGCGTCGGCGTCGAGGTCACCAAACGCTTGCTGTGGTCGAGCCTCGATGCCGGCAGCCTGCACTCGCACATGGACCACGAAGGTCATGCCCAGCTGTACGTGCGCCTGACGACCGAGAACTTCGAGGAGGCCGTGCGCGCGCGGCGTGAGCAGCGCGCGCCCGTCTACCGCGACTGAACGGCGCGCGCGGCGCGCGATTCTGATCGGGCGTTCAGGCTGCGCTCAGGTTCGCTTCGTACGCTCGGCCGGTGCCGGAGCACGACTCTCACAGGCTCAGCCGACGGAGACTGCTCCAGGCCGGCGGCGTGAGCGCGGCGCTGGGAGCGTTCTTCCCCTCGTGGGTTCGCTCGGATACGCCGCCAGGCAATCAGCCCGGCTCCGGCAAGGACCAGAGCAGGGAGCCGCAGGACCCGAATCTCGACCTGGCCAACATCCAGGGCAACGTGCTGGCCGGCTTCAACAAGGACCACCAGCGCCTCCTCTTTTTCCGCGTCGGCGACGGCGATCAGGCCCGGCGCTGGCTGAGCACGCTCGTCGGCGAGACCGCGACGTCAGAGGAGGTGCTCGCCTTCAACGACCTCTTCCGCCGCTCCCGTTCGCGGCGCGGCGGCGAGGCGACGACCCCCGAAGCCACGTGGCTCAACGTCGCGTTGACCCACCCGGGACTCGCCGCGCTGGGTGTCGGCGCGGGCGAGCTCGCGCTGTTCCCCGAGGCGTTCCGGCAGGGCATGGCCGCCCGCGCGGACATGCTCGGCGACGTCGACGACAGCTCACCCGCCAACTGGGTCGGTTCGTTCGCATCGGCCGACCGCATCCACGGGTTGCTGCTCCTCGCCGCGGACGCACCCGACGCCCTCGAGCGTTTTGCGCGCACCCACACGCAGCGGATGGACGCCCACGGCGTGACCGTCGTGCACGACGACACGGGACTCGTACGGCAGGACCAGCCCGGCCATGAGCACTTCGGCTTCAAGGACGGCGTCTCGCAACCGGGGATCCGAGGGATCAGCCGGCGCCAGAACCCGAAGAACAACGACCAGGGCCTGCCGGGACAGGATCTGGTGTGGCCGGGGGAGTTCGTAATCGGCTACCCGACCCAGGTCGCGAAGCCCGACCCCGCCGCCGACGAGAAGGGCGCGAACCACAACCCCGGTCCCCGGTCGACGTCGGGACCCTCATGGACGGGCGACGGGTCGTACGTGGTCTTCCGCCGGCTTCGCCAGGACGTTCCCGGCTTCCGTCGCCTCCTGGCCGAGGGGGCCGCCGCGCAGGGACTGAGCGCGGACCGCTTCGGCGCCAAGCTCGTCGGTCGCTACGCGAGCGGGGCCCCGCTCGAGCGGACCGACGACCAGCGCCAGGATTTCGATCCGTCGAAGGCCGACCCGTCCGTCAAGAACCCGGCGATTCTGGATGCGACGCGCGTCAACAACTTCGAGTTCGGCGAGGATGCCGGCGGCAAGCTCGTGCCGCGCGCCGCGCACATCCGCAAGGCGTATCCGCGGAACTCGCGCACACCGACGGGCGGCGAGGCCGACACACAGACGCATCGCATCCTTCGCCGCGGCATCCCGTACGGCGCGTCGTTCCGCGAGGGTGCGCCGACCGGATCACCCGAGGGCCCGGACGCTGATCGCGGCCGGTTGTTCCTCGGCTACCAGTCCTCACTCGAGCGGCAGTTCGAGTTCGTGACGAGGGAGTGGTTCAACAAGACCGACCACCCGGAAGCCGGCGACGGGCACGACCCGGTGATCTCGCAAGCCACGCGCACGAAGAGCTTCTCGCTGCCCGGCGGCCGGCCCGTCCACCTGACCATGCAGCCGTTCATCTTCACGACGGGTGGCGCCTACCTCTTCCAGCCGTCGATCTCCGCGCTCAGGATGCTGTCGTCGCCGCTCCGATCGGACCCGGCGCCTCCCCGTCCGCGTCCCCCGTCGGCACCGCCCGAAGGCCCGCCGCCGCGAGCGCGCCGACCGCGGCCACCGGCTGAGGTCTGAGGAGCCCCGTCAGCCTGACTGACCGGATGCCAGCGTCACGTTGGCGGTGTGTCGGTGTCCGGAGGAGTCGGTCCACGACACGTCGACCTTGTCACCCGGGTGGTAGGGCGCCAGCGCCGACGCGATCTCGTCGACCGAGCTGACCGACTTCCCCGCCACCGAGGTGATCACGCTGCCCTGGTCGATGCCGGCTCGCTGTGCCGGTGAACCGGATTGCACGCCGGCCACGGTCGGAGCCGAGCCCGAGCCGCCGCCGCGAATGCTGCCGGAGGCGCTGCCGCCCTGGATGGAGACACCGATGAACGCGCGCTCCCCGACGTGCGTCTCTCCGCCGCCCTGACCGGACTGGATCTGGTCTGCGACGGACAACGCGGTCTTGATGGGGACGGCGAAGCCCTCCGATGAGGAGGAGCGCAGGCGGAAACCGCCGCTGCTCGCCGCGGTGTTCATGCCGATGACGTCACCATTTGCGTCGAGGAGCGGCCCGCCGGAGTCGCCGGGCTGCAGCGGCGCATCGATGCGGATCAGATTGGTCAACCTCTGACCGCCGCCGGTCACGTCCGAGACCGTGATCGAATCGCCGAGTGCGGTGATGGAGCCGGATGAGACGTCGGACGTGGCACCACGCCCGCCGCCATTGCCGACGGCGACGACCGGTTCGCCGACCGTCGGTGTCGTGTCGGTCGCGACCGTCTTCAGGTTCGAGACGCCGTCGACCTTCAGGAGCGCGACGTCCTCCTTGACGTTGTAGCCGAGGATCCGCGCCGAATGGGTGCTCCCGGCGCCGCCGATCCGGGCGCGGATCTGACCCGCGCTCTCGATGACGTGGTTGTTCGTGAGGACGACACCGGACGACGTGAGGACCATGCCGGTGCCTGCCGCCTGGCCCTGGCCGCCGGCGAGGGTGGTGGTGATCTCGACCACCGACGGGGCCACCTTCGTCGCGATGCCGTTCTGGTTGGGACGGGGGTTCTGTGTCGGCTGCGCGCCCGCCTGGGTCGTCGTGAAGCCGATGAGGCCGGCGCCCACGACCAGCGCGGCGGCGAAGGCAAGGCCGCGCAACGATCGGCGCGGACGGGGGCGTGGCGGGGATGCTTCGGGGCTCGTCATGGTCGGAACTCTTGCAACTGAACCTTTGAGTCGGCTGTGCAAACGCTGAATGGGTCCAGAGACTTCCCGGCGACGACCAGCACATGAAGCCCGGGGGTGATCCGCGCGCCTCTGCGAGACGAAATAGCCTGAGGCGCCGCAACAAACGAGGAGGGCAGGCAATGGCCGACGTCCGCACGATGCAATTCGAGCTGCCGGGCTTCGGCGGGGAGCTGGTCCGCCCCGGCGATGCCGAGTACGACGACACGCGAAGTGTCTTCAACGGGATGATCGACCGCAAGCCGGCGGTCATCGCCCGCTGCACCAGCGCCGACGATGTCGCCGCCGCCGTCGATTTCGCCCGCGACCAGGACATTGCTCTGTCCGTCTACGGAGGCGGCCACGGTGTGACGGGGTCGGCGGTCGTCGACGCCGGGATCTGCATCGACCTGCGCACCATGAGCCGCGTCGACGTCGATCCCGACGAGCGCATCGCGCGCGTCGAGGGCGGGGCGAGGTGGGGCGCGATCGACGCCGCCACGCAGGAGCACGGCCTCGCGGTCACCGGCGGTCGCATGTCGGACACGGGCATCGGCGGGCTCGCCCTGGGGAGCGGCAGCGGTTGGCTCGAGCGCAAGTTCGGCTTCACCTGCGACAACCTCGTCAAGGCCGAGGTTGTGACGGCCGACGGCCGTCAGGTGATCGCGTCCGAGGACGAGAACCCCGACCTGTATTGGGGCTTGCGGGGCGGCGGCGGCAACTTCGGCGTCGTGACGGCGTTCCATCTTCGGCTGCACCCCGTCGGCCCCATCGTGCTCGGCGGGCAGCTCATGTACCCGGCGCCGATGGCGGGCGACCTCATGCGGTTCTACCGCGACTTCATCCTCGCTGCGCCCGACGAGGCCTGTGGCGGCATGGCGTTCATCACCGCACCGCCCGAGGAGTTCGTGCCCGAGCCGGTGCGCGGCCAGCCGGTCGTCGGCGTCGTGGTTCTGTACGCGGGTGACCCCGCCGAAGGGGAGGAAGTGTTCCGGCCGCTGCGAGAGTTCGGCCCGCCCGGGCTCGACATGGTCCAGCCCATGCCGTACGTCGCCGTGCAGCAGATGATCGACGCCCCCAACCCGAGCGGTCGCCTGAACTACTGGAACGCCGACTTCTACTCGGAGTTGCCGGACAAGGCGATCGACACGTTCGTCGAACGGGCCACGAACCCGATATCACCGTTCAGCCAGGTGATCGTCATGCCCGGCGGCGGCGCCGTCTCCCGTGTTCCCGATGACGCCACCGCGTTCGTGGAACGAAACGCGGATTGGAACCTCCACTACCTCTCGATGTGGGAGGACCCGGCCGAGACCGAGAGCAACATCGCCTACACGCGCGAGTTCTCGGGTGCGATGAAGCCGTGGGCCACCGGCCGCCAGTACCTGAACATGCTGGGCGACGAGGGAGTGCACCGGGTCGAGGCCGCCTACGGCCCCGAGAAGTTCGCTCGGCTCCAGGCCCTCAAGGACAAGTGGGACCCGAAGAACCTGTTCCGCCACAACCAGAACATCCCGCCCTCTGCGGACGCCTTGGCGGCACAGGACCCCGCGAAGTAGCCCCGGGGCTCGTCACGCTCGTGGCCGCAGCCGCGAGACACTGCCCTCGGTCTCGTTGGTCACCCACACCGCAGCGTCGCCGACCGCGATGGCACCCGGATTCGCGCCCACCGCGAACGTGGCCGTCACCCGGTTCGAGGTGGGATCGATGCGCGAGACGGTGCTGTCTCTGACGTTCGCCACCCACACCGCTCCGGCGCCGATGGCCACCGCGTGGGGAGTGTCCCCGACCTTGATCGTGGCGACCGGCGCGTTCGTCGTCGGGTCGATGCGGGACACGCGGTCGGCCCCGGCGTTCGCCACCCACACCGCGCCGTCGTCCACCGCGACGCCGTCAGGCGCACCCTCGAGCGGGATCTCCGCAGAGATGGCGTTCGTGCCCCCGTCGATGCGGATCACCT
>JALZAA010000219.1 GCA_030948625.1 Actinomycetota bacterium | reverse complement strand
ACCCGGATGCGTTCGGCAGGGATCGCGGTGTGCGCGACGAGCTCGTCGGCGGCGGCGCGCGACACGGTGATCACGAGCGCGGCGCGCTCGGCCGCCGCGGCCAGCCCCTGCTCGTGGAACCGGCGGCCGCGGCGCGGGTACGTCTCGGGGAAGACGAGCGGCGCGGCGTCGTGGGCGGTGACGACGAGCGGCGCGCGCGATGTCGGCGGCACCGCGACCGAGGGCGCGTGCACAACATCGACGCCCCGGAGTCGGGGCGAGCTCTCGAGGCTGGGGCGGCGCAACAGGTGCCACGCGTCGTAGAGGAGCGGCCGAGGGAGCCACAGCACGACGGGGTCGAGCTCGGGCAGCCCGAACTCGCCGAGGCGCGTGCGCACGTGCTCGCGGCCGTGGCGGGCGACGAACGGCACCAGGGTGACGGCGTCGGCATCGTCGGGCGGCAAGGTGGGCAGTAGCCTCGCCAGTTCCGCCGTGTAGCGACCGATCCCACCCGGGGCCGGTTGGAGCAACTGCTCGAGGTTCAGGGCGACGCGCATGATCCGGCTGCTCTCCGTCCAACCGGTCGCCGAGCGCGGCGGGTCGGATCAACTGCTCTTGCGGATGGTGCGCAGCCTGCCATCCGACGAGTTCGACTGCCACGTCGTGCTGCCCGCCGCGTCGCCGCTCGCCGACGACTTCTCGGCTGCCGGCGCGACGCTCCACACCGTCCCCATGCGCCGGCTGTCGACGAGCCACGGCGCGCAGGACTGGGCCGCGTACGCCGCCGGTTGGCCCGTCGCGGTCGGACGGATCGCACGACTCATCCGCCGGCTCGACGCCGACGTCGTGCACACGAACTCGCTGCACTCGCTCTACGGGTGGGCCGCCGCCACCGTCACGCACCGGCCGCACGTGTGGCACGCCCGCGAGATCGTCGTGCAATCGGGTGCGGCGCTCGAGCTGGAGCGATTTCTCGCTCACCACTTCGCCGACACGGTGATCTGCATGTCGCAGGCGGTCGCGGACCAGCTCGACGCGGCGAACGTCGAAGTCGTCTACGAGACGGTCGATCCACGCGAATTCCACCCCGACCTTGCCGGAAGGTTCCGCGCTCGCGTCGGCATCGCCGATGACGCGCCGCTGGTCGGCGCGGTCGGGCGCATCGATACGTGGAAGGGCTTCGACGTGCTGCTCGACGCGTTCGAGGACGCCAAGGCGCGCCGCCCGGACCTTCACCTCCTCTTCGCAGGAGCAGAAGTTCGCGGCAAGGAGCAGTTCGCGGTCGCCCTCGCGGCGCGCGCGGAGCACATGAGCGACGTGCACTGGCTGGGCCCGCGCTCCGACACACCGGAGCTCTTCGCCGACCTCGACCTGTTCGTACTGCCGTCGACCGAGCCTGAGCCGTACGGGATCGTCGTCGTCGAGGCGCTGGCGAGCGGGACACCCGTCGTCGTGACCGACGCCGGGGGGGCGCGCGAGATCGTCGACCACGCTGCCGCGGACAGCGGAACCCTCGTGCAGCCGCGCGACACCGGCGCGCTGGCCGACGCGCTCGTCGATGTGACGCCCGGCACCACCAGCGCGAGCGCACGAGCGGCGCGGCATTCGTTGCAGCCGCCGTCGGCGGTCGGCCGGTTCGCAGAGATCTTCCGGGACGTGGCGGCCCGCAGGGACCGGCGCCGGGTGCACCCGCGGTAGCCTCGACCGGACCTCACGGGGGTCCGGCCCATGATCCGCCTCGAGTCCGTCTCCAAGCGCTTTCCCGACGGCACCGTCGCGGTCTCGAACCTGTCGTTGGACGTCCCTGACGGCGAGATCTGCGTGCTCGTCGGCCCGTCCGGGTGCGGCAAGACCACGACGCTCAAGATGATCAACCGTCTGATCGAGCCCACCGCCGGTCGGATCTACCTCGACGACGAGGACGTCACCCGTGTCGATCCGGTCGGCCTCCGGCGTCGTATCGGATACGTGATCCAACAGATCGGGCTGTTCCCGCACCAGACCATCGCGACGAACGTCGGGACGGTGCCCCGGTTGCTCGGCTGGTCCCGCAGCCGGGTGCGCCAACGCGTCGACGAGCTCCTCGAGCTGGTGGGGCTCGACCCGGCGACCTATCGCCGTCGGTACCCGGCTCAGCTGTCCGGCGGGCAGCGTCAGAGGGCGGGCGTCGCACGCGCGCTGGCGGCCGATCCGCCGGTGCTGCTCATGGACGAGCCCTTCGGCGCCATCGACCCGGTCACACGGACGCGGCTCCAGGACGAGTTCCTCCGACTGCAGGACACCGTGCGCAAGACGATCGTTTTCGTCACGCACGACGTCGACGAGGCGGTGAAGATGGGTGACCGCATCGCCATCCTCCAAGTCGGCGGGATCCTGGCCCAGTACGACACGCCGGCGGAGGTGCTGGGCAATCCGGCGTCCGACTTCGTCGCCGACTTCGTCGGCGCCGATCGCGGGCTCAAGCGGCTCAAGGTGACACCGATCGAGCCCGAGTGCCTCGAGCATCCGCCCACGGTCCGACCGACCGATTCGCTCGAGCAGGCGCGCAAGATCATGGAGCAAACGGGAACCAGCTGGGTTGCCGTCGTCGACGACGAGTCGAGTCTGCGCGGCCACGTGCGCGCCGCCAACGCCGCCGGCGCGGGCACGGCCGGTGACCGTGCGGAACGGGTCGAGGCGTGGGTGTCCATCGACGACTACCTCGAGAACGCCCTCGCCGCGATGCTGCTCACCGACTACGGCTGGGTGGCAGTCGTCGACGGCGAGCGGTTCGTCGGCGTCCTGACCCCCGAGGCGATCTACCGCGCGCTGCGGAGCTCACTCGACGAAGCTGCCACCGAGCACGCCGCCGAACAGCAGGAGGAACGCGCGCCCGCGTAGATCACACTTCATTTTTGGCGTCATCAGGGTGCCTGTAAGGCATCTCCATGACGCCAAAACGAGTAAGCAAGAAGGAGAAAACGATGAGCTCTTGGTACCAGTGGACATCACCGGTTCGGAACCTGGACTGGGTCGCCGCGCACTACGGATACCGGTAACCGTGCCGTCCGACCGCCAGTCCCTGACCACCGACGACGTCCGGCGCCTCGTTCGCGAGGAGTGCTTCCCGTCCTCTCCCTCAGGACGCATCGGCGTCGAGGTCGAGTGGCTGGCGGTGCGTTTCTCCGACCCTTCGAGCCCGGTGCTCCCCGAGCTCGTCGGCGAGGTCGGCGCCGAGCTGCCCGCCGGCAGCCGCCTCACGTTCGAGCCCGGCGGTCAGGTGGAGCTCAGCTCACCCCCGCTGCGCGGCATCGGCCCCGCCTGCGCCGCTCTTGCGGCCGACGGCGCCGCGCTCACCGACCGCCTCGGCGAGAGCGGCATCGGGCTGGTCGGTCTGGGCCTCGATCCCGGCCCGACCCGGGCACGCTGTGTCGACGGGCCGCGCTACGAAGCCATGGAGGCGTACTTCGACGCGCAGTGCGCGGCAGGGCGCACGATGATGCGCTCGACCGCCGCCGTGCAGGTGAACGTCGACCTGGGCCCGACCGCGGCGGACGCCGAGCGACGGTGGCATCGCGCCCACGACGCCGGCCCGGTGCTCGCAGCCGCGTTCGCGAACTCGCCTCTTTCCGGCGGCGTCCCGAGCGGTTGGCGATCGCGGCGGCTCTCCATCTGGACCGAGGTCGACGAGTGCCGCACGGCGGCGCCCGACGGCGGCACACGCGATCCGGCGCGCGCCTGGACGGACTACGCCCTCGACGCGCGCGTGATGTTCATCCGGCAGGACGAGTCGCGTTACGTGCCGATCCTGGAACCGCTAACACTGGCCGATTGGATCGCGCACGGTCACGAGTTCGGGTTCCCGACCGCCGACGATGTGTCGTACCACTTCACGACCCTGTTCCCGCCCGTGCGCCCGCGCGGCTGGCTCGAGCTGCGCATGATCGACTCGCTGCCCGACCCGTGGTGGCGCGCCGCCGTGGCCGTGGCGACGACGCTCGTGTGCGACGACAACGCGGCGGAGACCGCGGCACCCGCCATCGAGGCGACTCGCGGTCGCTGGCTCGACGCCGCTCGTCACGGTCTCGGGCATCCCGAGTTCGCGGACGCGGCGAAGGTCGCGTTCGACGCCGCGCTGCTCGCGATGGTGCGTCTCGGCACCGATGCCACGACCGTGCTCGCCGTCGAGGCGTTCGTCGACCGGTATGTCGCTCGCGGCCGCTGTCCCGCCGACGACCGACTCGACGCGTGGGAGGCCGACGAGACGTTGTTCCCGGAGGCCGACTACTTCGTCGCGGCGACATGGGCGTGACCGTCGACGTCCACGGGCGCGTCGTGACCTCGCTCACCGACGCGCGCGCCCGCACGCTGCGCGTGCTCGACCCGATCGGCGACTCCGACCTCGCCCGGCAGGTCTCTCCGCTGATGTCGCCGCTGGTCTGGGACCTTGCGCACGTCGGGCACTACGAGGAGCTCTGGCTGTTGCGCACCATCGCCGACGCGCCCCCCACCGACGAGCGCTTCGACGACATCTACGACGCCTTCAAGCACCCGCGTCGGGACCGTCCGTCGCTCCCCATCCTGGGGCCGGCCGCAGCGCGGGAGTTCGTCGGGGCGGTGCGCGGCCGGGTGCTCGACGTCCTCGCGTCGACCGACCTCGACGGTGACGACCGGCTGTTGCGGGCCGGCTTCGTGTACGGCATGGTCGTCCAGCACGAGCACCAGCACGCCGAGACGATGCTCGCCACGATCCAGCTGATGGACGACTTCGCGCATCCCGACGCCGCCGACTGGCGCCCGGGCCCCGTCGACCCCGACGAGGGCATGGTCGAGATCGACGGCGGGCCGTTCCTGATGGGCGCCGACGACGCGTCGGCGTACGACAACGAGCGTCCACGTCACCAGGTCGAGCGGGCGCCGTTCCGGATCGACCGCAACCCCGTCACGAACGCCGAGTACCGGGCCTTCGTCGAGGACGGCGGTTACACCGACTCCCGCCTGTGGGACGCCGAGGGCTGGGCGTGGCGCCGGGAGGCAGCGGCCGACGCGCCGCAGTTCTGGCGACGCGAAGGCGCCGGTGACTGGTCACGGCGGAGGTACGGGCGACGAGAGGAGCTTCCGCCTCACGAGCCCGTGCAGCACGTCTCCTGGCACGAGGCCGACGCGTTCGCGCGGTGGCGTGGGGCGCGGCTGCCGACCGAGGCGGAGTGGGAGAAGGCAGCGGGCATGGAGGGCGAGCCGCGTGGTCCAGCCCACATGCTCGGCGGCGTCTGGGAATGGACCGACACCGACTTCGACGGATACCCCGGCTTCGTCTCGTTCCCGTACCGCGAGTACTCCGAGGTGTTCTTCGGGCCGGAGTACAAGGTGCTCCGCGGCGGCTCCTGGGCCACGGATCCCAGCGTTCGACGCGCGACGTTCCGGAACTGGGACTATCCGATCCGTCGCCAGATCTTCTCCGGCTTCCGCTGCGCGGCGGACGCGTAACCATGTGCCGCCACCTCGCTTACGTCGGTCCGCCGGTCACGCTCGAGAAGCTGCTGCTGCAGCCGTCCCACTCGCTGCTGCACCAGGCGTCCGCTCCGCGGCATCAGACTCACGGCACGATCAACCGGGACGGCTTCGGTGTCGGCTGGTACGACCGCGACCTCCGAACGGAGCCGGCGCGCTACCGGACCACCGAGCCGATCTGGTCCGACGCCTCGTTCGCGAGCCTGGCGGGGCTCGTGAAGTCGAACGCCGTGCTCGCCGCCGTGCGCGCCGCGTCGCCCGGCATGCCGCTCCAAGAGAGCGCGAACGCCCCGTTCACCGAGGGCCCGTGGCTCTTCTCCCACAACGGCTTCGTCCCCGGCTTCAGCAGCGGCGTCGGCCGCGCCCTGCGCCGCAAGGTGAGCGAGCGACGCGCCAACGCGATGGCAGGCGTGACCGACTCGACGCTGCTGTTCGGGCTCGTGCTCGACCGCCTCGACTCGGGAGTATCGCCCGGTGACACCCTGGTCTCGGTGGTCGAGATGGTCGAGGACCTGACGACCGCCCGCCTCAACCTCCTACTCACAGACGGCGAGCGGATCGCCGCCACCGCCGTGCGCAACTCGCTGTTCGTCTTCGACGATCGGCAGCTCACCGGGTCCGTCGTCGTCGCGTCCGAGCCGTACAACGACGACGCGGCGTGGGAACCGGTGCCCGACGGATCGGTCGTCGAGTTCGGGGACGACAAGCTCGAGACCCGGCCCATCTGACCGGAAGGCCACCGGATGTCTTCAACATCGTCACCGTCTCGCGTGCGCGTCGACGTGCACCTCGGGCCCGATGACGCCGCCGCCGC
>JALZAA010000204.1 GCA_030948625.1 Actinomycetota bacterium | reverse complement strand
GACCATTGCCGCCGCGGCCCGACCGCTGCTCCCGTTACTGGGCGACGACGACGTCACGGTCACCGAAGCGGCGGCGTGGGCGCTCGGCGAGCTCGGCGCTGCCGCGACGCGCGCCGGGGCGGTGCGGGCGCTGGCAGAAGTCGCACGCGCACACGCCGACCCGTTGGCACGCGAAGCCGCCGTCGCCGCTCTCGGCGCGCTCGGAGATCCGGCGGGGCTTCCGGCAGTGCTCGCCGGGTGCAACGACAAACCGGCCGTCCGCCGCCGAGCCGTCCTCGCGCTGGCGCCCTTCGACGGCCCCGAGGTCGACGCGGCTTTACGTGCTGCGCTCGATGACCGTGACTGGCAGGTCAGGCAGGCGGCCGAAGACCTGCTGGAAGAGCAGTGAGCATCACGTTCGCGGCCGGTCCATGAACATCTCTTTGAGGCGGTCGAACGACTCCAGGCACCGGCCGGCGCCGTGGACGACGCATTCGAGCGGGGCGTCGACGAGGTGCACGGGCAGCGCGGTCTCCTTCGAGATGCGCTGGTCCATGCCGCGCAGCATGCCGCCCCCGCCGACGAGGTGGATGCCCTGGTGGATCAGGTCCTGCGCCAGCTCGGGCGGCGTCTGTGACAGGGCGCGCACGATGATGTCGGTGATGGCCCGGACCGGCTCGTCGACGGCGTCGCGCACCTCTTCGGGGCTCAGCACGATGATCTTCGCGGTCCCGGTCGTCAGGTCGCGCCCTCGAACCTCGGCCTTGTACTGATCACCGCTCTGGAACGCGGAGCCGATGGCGAGCTTGATCTCCTCCGCTGTCCGTTCGCCGATCGCGACGCCGTATTCGCGCCGCACGTACGCGCCGATGGCGGCGTCCATGTCGAACCCGCCCACGCGTACCGCTTCGAGCGCGACGACGCCCCCCAGTGAGATGACGGCGACTTCCGATGTCCCGCCGCCCACGTCGACGACCATGTTGCCGAGCGGCTCATGGATCGGGAGCGACGCGCCGATTGCGGCGGCCATCGGCTGCTCGATGAGGAAGGTCTGCGCCGCGCCGGCGCGCCTCGCCGCTTCGAGGACGGCGCGCTGCTCGACGTGCGTGATCGCAGAGGGCACACAGATGAGGACCCGCGTCCGGTAGAAGCGGGAAACGCCGGCGCGCTGGAACAGCATGCGGATGAGCCGCTCGGTGATCTCGAAGTCCGTGATGGCGCCGCCGCGCAGAGGACGCACGGCCACGATGTGACCGGGCGTGCGGCCGATCATCTGCCACGCTTCCTGCCCGATCGCAAGTACCTCGTTGGTGCGACTGTTGAGCGCGATCACGGTGGGGTCGTTGACGATGATCCCCTCGCCCCGCGAGTACACGAGCGTGTTCGCCGTCCCGAGGTCGATGGCGAGATCGCGTGCCAGCGCCGATCACCCGGACCTGGTCGGCTGGTTGACGGGGCGCACCGGCTGCGCCTGCTCGGCCCAGTCGGACCCGCCGTCCCAGTGTTCGCGCTTCCAGATCGGCGCGGTCTCCTTCAGCGTGTCGATGCAGAACCGCGCCGCCTCGAAGGCCTCGGCTCGGTGCGGCGCAGATACGACGACGGCGACCGACGTGTCGGACAACGCGAGATCGCCGACACGGTGCAGCAACGCGACGCGCTCGAGGTCCGGCCAGCGCCGCCTCGCCTCGCCCGCGATCTCGGCGAACCGGTTGGTCGCCTCCTCTTCGTACGCCTCGTACGTCATGCCGCGGACGCCGTCGCGACCTTCGGAGTGCTCGCGCACGACCCCGAGGAAGCACACGACCGCGCCGCTTCCCGGCGTCGTCGCCCACGCGTTCGCCGTCTCGACGGGAAGCGGAAGCGACGTCAGGACAACCCAGTCGCCTCCGTCTGGAGGCACCAGCATGAAGGTCAATCGTAGTAATTCCGGCGGCCACGCCCCCCAACGTTGCCGGGTCGCGGCCCGACGCGCGCGTTGCCGTGTCCCGCGGCCAGCTTCAACCAACGCGGCCGTACACTCCCGCGATGGGAGGGGACGAGCCGGATGACGAGCGCGGCGGTGGCCCGCCGCCCGATCCGTCCGATCGCACCTGGGTACATCCCTCCGAGCTGACCGCCTTCGTCGCCAAGCCTCCTCCGGCGACGGGCCCGCGTACGCGCTGGGCCGCACTCGCGGTGGGGATCGGGGTGGTCGCGGTGGTCGCCGCCGTCGTCGTGGCCGTGAACCTCGGCGAGTCGGGAGGCTCGAGCCGTCCGGCGGCCAAGAGCGGCGTGGTGCAGCAGATCGCGTCGGCGGTGGCGCCGAGCGTCGTCGCCATCCGGTTGATCCAAGGTGACACGACGCGACGCGCGTCGGGCGTCTGCGTCGAGCCGGGTCAAGTGGTCACGAGCGCGCACGCGCTCGAGGGAGCCACGTCCATCTCGGTCGTGACCACGAGCGGGCGCACCGTGGCCGCGACGGAGATCGGGCGCGACCCCGTCACCGACCTGGCGCTGCTCGCGGTCGACGAGCGCAGCGCGCTCCCGGCGAAGCTGGGGTCGAGCGACTTGTCGGTGGGCCAGCCGGTGGTGGGAGTCGCGGTCTCGGCGTCGGGCCGGCAGCCGTGGGTCCACTCGGGCGAGATCGCGGCGTTCAATCGCATATTCACTTGGAGCCTGGGCTTCTCGGTACCGGGTCTCATCGAGACCAGCATGAAGGCGGGCGAGGAGAATTCGGGGGGCGCGCTCGTCGATCGCCAGGGCGCGGTCGTCGGCGTCCTCGTCGTGCCGCCGGACGCGTCGACGGCCGGCTTCGCGCTTCCGATCGAGCAGGCGCGTGACGTGGCCGCGCAGCTGATTGCAGGAGGCAGGGCGCGCCACGGTTGGCTCGGGGTGCTCGCAACCGACGCCACCGACCGCGTGGGCGGAGGCGCGCGGGTGCAAGGTGTCGTGGGTGACGGCCCGGCCGATCGCGCCGGGCTCGCGCAAGGTGACGTGATCGTCGACTTCCGCGTCGGCAACTCGACGACCGCGATCTCGAGCACGGCGCAGCTGATGGCCGAGGTGGGCAAGCACAAGCCGGGCGAGCGTCTCGACTTCACGCTGTACCGCGACAGCGGCAAGCGACACCTTTCCGTCAAGCTCGGCGACCACAACGACGCCGGTTCGACGTCCACGTCCGCCGCCGCGCAAGGCAACGCGCCGTGATTTGCCGGGCGCGGACGACCCCGGCACGATGGAGCACATGGCCGTGAGCGACGAACCGCTGCTCGAAGAGCCGCGCGCCGGGGAGCTCCGCGTCGACGAGCTCGACGACGCCGATCGTGAGCTCCTCAACGCCGTCCAGTGGGATTTCCCGCTCGAGCCTCGGCCGTTCGCCGTTCTCGCCGAGCGGCTCGGCATGGACGAAGCCGAGGTGCGGGCGCGTGTCGCACACGTCAAGGACGTCGGCGTGCTCCGTCAGCTCTCTGCGATCTTCGACACTCGGGCGCTCGGCTACGGGTCGTCGTTGGTCGCGGCGAAGATCGCCCCGGAGCGGGTCGACGAGGCCGCCGAGGTCATCAGCAGGCACCCCGGCGTGAGTCACAACTACAAGCGCAACCACGCCTACAACCTCTGGTACACGATCGCCGTGCCGCCGGGTGACTCGCTCGAGGATCACATCGACGTGCTCCACCGTGCGTCGGGCGCGCTCGTCACGCGCAAGCTGCCGACGCTCAAGCTGTACAAGATCGGCGTGAAGCTCGACATGACCGGTCAGACCAAGGCCGACGCGCGGGCCGAGGTCCAGGAGCACGAGCGCCCGGAGCGCAAGGAGCACATGGACGCCCCGGAGCTTTCGGACCTGGAGATGGCGGCCATCCGCATCGTCCAGGAGGACCTGCCGCTGGTCGAGCGCCCGTTCGCGGCCGAGGCGGAGCTCATCGGCACCGACGAGGCGACGCTGCTGCGCCTCCTGCGGTCGTTCAAGGAACGCAAGCTGATGCGACGCTTCGCGGCCGTGATGAACCACCGCAGCGCCGGCTACAAGGCCAATGCGATGGGCGTCTGGGCCGTGCCCGACGACACCCTCGAGGAGATCGGGCCGACGATGGCCGGCTTCGCGTTCGTGAGCCACTGCTACCGCCGTCCCACGTACGACGACTGGCCGTACTCGGTGTTCACGATGGTGCACGGCCACAACGCGCGGGACTGCGAGCAGACGATCGACGCCATTCGCGTCGAGACGGGCGTCGAGGAATACGCGCTGCTGTGGTCCGTCAAGGAGTACAAGAAGACACGCGTGCGCTACTTCACCGACGAGTGGGACGACTGGCGCGACGCCAACCTCACCGCCGCCGGCGCATAGCTCCGCCGTCGCGGCTGGCGCCGCCGCCCTCTGCGCAAGGGATCTGTCGCGTTCACCGCTGGGGCCGACGCCGGACTCATCGGCGGCGGACTCAGACACGGCCCCATCGGCTTCGCCTCGGGGCCGAACTCGCCGCTCGCCGACGGTCCTGCGTCTGCCCTACTGGATCCGGTCCCGGCCCTACGTGATCGCGCGGCGCTTGCGGCGGCGGCGCATCACGAGGCCGGCGGCGGCGCCGAGCGACGCGCCGAGGGCGGCGCCGGTGATGTAGCGCAACGCGTGTGAGGGGGGAGGGAGGGCATCGAGGCCTTCGACGATGGCTTCTTCGTTGGTGTGCTGCGGGCGCCAGCCGGCTGCCTTCAGGCGGTCGTTCGCCACGACCCATGGGTGCTCGAGGTAGGGCACGACCGCCGGGGGGATGTCGCCGAGGCCGCTGGCCCACATGCGCCGCAGGATGCGCTCGAGCAGCTCGGCCGGGAGCGCAGGCAGCAGTGACCGCGGCAGAAGGGCGCGGGCGTCTTCGGCGCCGAGCCACGAGTCGGCGGCGACGTTGTACGTGCCCGGCAGGTCCTCGGCCACCGCGAGGAGCAGCGCCGACACCAGGTCGTCGACGTGCACGGCCTGCGCCGGCGGGGTGGCCCCACGCACCCGCAGCGGCGGACGTCCGAGCAGCAGGCGCGACGGCAGGCGCTCGGCTCCGGGACCGAGCACGGGCGCCGAACGCAGCGTCGAGACCGTGACCACCGGGTGCTCCTCGCGCCACTCGGCGAGCAGCCGCTCGGCCTCGGCCGATTGCACCGCCGGCGCGAAGCCCGGGTTCGGCCGCAGCGTCGCGTCCTCGGTCAGCGGCACGGGGTTGTTGGGCCATGCCCCGTAGACCGCCGCGGTCGACACTCGGATGACCTTGCGCACGCCGACGGCGGCAGCCGCGTCGAGCACACGCCGCGTCCCTTCGACGTTGACCCGCGCCATCAGCGCCTCGTCGGGGATCGGGTCCACGACCGTGGCCAGGTGCACGAGCACGTCGGCTCCTTCGAGGAGCGGTTTGAGCTCCGCGCCGGCGATGTCGATCCGATGGAACTGGAGGCCTCGGACCCGACGGTCCGGCTCGTGGACGTCGAGGCCGATGATGCGCGTCACGCGCTCGTCGTCGGCCAGGCGCGTCAGCAGCCGCTGCCCCACCACGCCCGACGCGCCCGAAACGGCTACGGCAACCACGTCCATAGACTGGCCGCGTGGACGACCGTCCTCAACCTGGCGAGCCGGAGGAACCCGGCAAGCCCGACAAGCCCGACACACCGAGCCAGCCGTCCGGGCCCGGCTTCCCCGGGATGCCGTTCGGCGGCGGTGGCTTCGACCTCGCCCAGATCATGCGCATGCTGCAGTCCCAGGGCCCCGTGAACTGGGAGGTCGCCCGCGAGATCGCGAGCTGGGTCGCGGTGGAAGGCGGCAGCGAGCGTCCCATCGACCCGGCCGCCCACGACCAGTTCGACGAGCTGGCGCGCGCGGCGCAGACGCACGTCGTCGCCGAGACCGGGCTCGCGGCCACGTTCGCCGCGCCGCTGCGCACCGTCGGCCCGCAGGGATGGGCTGCGCTGCATCTCGAGGCGCTGCGGTCCGTGCTCGAGGCGCTCGCCACGACGCTCGGTCAGGCGATGCGGGAAGCCGGCTCCGCGGGACCCGAGCTCGGCGAGATCGAGTCGGGAGAGGGGCCCGGGCCGCACGGCACGCCGGGCGGAACGCCTCCGGGAATGCCGTTCGGGCCCGAGATGCTCGGCAACATCATGGAGATGCTGGCGCCGGCGCTGCTGGGGATGCAGGCGGGATCGATGATCGGGTACCTCGCGCAGCACGCGCTCGGCCGATACGACCTGCCCCTCCCTACGAGCGACGAGCCGAGCCTCTGCTTCGTCGTTCAGAACATCGACGCGTTCGAGGAGGCGTGGTCGCTCGAGCGGGCGGATCTTCGGTTTTATCTGGCGCTGCACGAGGTGGTGCACGCGGCCGAGCGGTCGGCGCCGTGGGTGCGCGAGCGGTTGGTGCGGCTCGCCACCGAGTACGTCTCGGCCTACGAGGTCGACCCCGGTGCGCTCGAGTCCCGGCTCGGGTCGCTCGACCCGAGCGACCCCTCGTCGTTCGGGCAGATCGCCGAGGATCCGGAAGCACTGATGGGCGCGATGCGCTCGCCGCGCCAGGACGAGCCCCGTCGGCAGCTGCAGCTGCTCACCTCGGTGCTCGAGGGCTACGCCGACTCGGTGCTCGAACGCGTGGGCGAGCGGTTGATCCCGTCGTTCCGGCAGATCCACGAGGCGATGAAGCGTCATCGGGTGGAGCAGGGCGAAGCCGAGCGGTTCATCGAGGACCTGCTCGGCTTGAAGCTCGAGCGCGGCCACTACGAGCAAGGCGAGGCGTTCTGCCGGGGCGTCATCGAGCGGGCCGGCGCCGAAGGCTTGAACCGGTTGTGGGAAGCCGAGAGGATGCTGCCGACTCCAGCCGAGCTCGAGGCACCTGGCTTGTGGCTGGCTCGCATCGAGTTCCCGGAGGACACGTCAACATGACGACCGACGCGCCCGCGACGACGCAGCGGGTAATCAGGATGGCCGCGCATCCGAGCGGCGCGCTCGACGACAACGACTTCGAGATGGTCGACGCGCCCGTCCCCGAGCCCGCTGACGGCGAAGCGCTCGTCCGAACGATGTACCTGTCGCTGGATCCCGCCATCCGCGTATGGATGAACGGCATCGACACGTACGTGCCGGGCATCCAGGTCGGAGACGCGATGCGCGCCGGCGGTCTCGGCGAGGTGGTGGCGTCGCGCAGTCCCCACTACCGCGAAGGCGACATCGTGTTCGGGATGATGCAGTGGTCCGACTACTTCATCGCCCGGGCCGGCCCCGACGGGATGATGACCGTCCCCCGCCAGGATCCCGTCACGGCGTACCTCAGCGTGCTCGGAGTGACGGGTCTCACGGCGTACTTCGGGATGCTCGACGTCGGTCAGGCCAAGAAAGGCGAGACGGTCGTAGTGTCGGGCGCGGCGGGAGCCGTCGGATCCGTTGCGGGCCAGATCGCGAAGATCATCGGCTGTCGGGTCGTCGGCATCGCCGGCGGCCCCGAGAAGTGCGCATGGCTCACCGACGAGCTCGGCTTCGACGCGTGGATCGACTACAAGGCCGAAGACGTCGGCGCCCGCCTTCGCGAGACGTGCCCCGAGGGGATCGACGTCTTCTTCGACAACGTCGGTGGCGAGATCCTCGACGCGGTGCTCGGGCAGATCAATCTTCATGCCCGCGTCGTGCTGTGCGGCGCGATCTCGCAGTACGACACGGCGGAGCTCGCGCCCGGGCCGCGCAACATCCTCAATCTCATCCCGCAGCGGGGCCGGATGGAGGGGTTCATCCTCCTCGACTACCGGGACCGCTTCCTCGACGCCATCGTGCAGCTCGGGCAGTGGGTGCAGGAGGGGCGCATCAAGTACGCCGAGGACATCGTCGACGGGTTGGAGAACGCGCCCGCCGCGTTCCGCACGCTGTTCAACGGGCAGAACACCGGCAAGCTCATCGTGCGGGTGGCGCCGGAGTAGGAGCGGGCAGCAGGTCGGCGAACACGAAGCCGTCTCGCTCGACCACTTCGCCGCTGACGACCTCGATCGGCGTGCTGAACCCGGGTCCGTCGAAGGCGAAGGAGTGGAACTCCCCGCGTTCGCCGCAGGGGTCGACGGCGGGCGGCAGGTCGTCGAGGAACGCGCGGTCGAAGTCTCGACCGGCGAAGGCAGGATCCAGCTGTCGTGGGTCGACGCACGTGACGCGGGCGCGGATCCCCGCGTCGAGCATCTCGGCCGCGAGCGCTCGCGTGTCGCGCTGCCACAACGGGAAGATCGGGGTGATGCCGGTGTCCTCGAGGCGATCCTCGCGGTACGCCCGGATGTCCTCGAGGAACAGGTCGCCGAAGACGATTCGTTCGACACCCGCGGCACGACCCTCGGCCAGGCCGGCCGAGATGCGGCGCTCGTACTCGGCGTTGGAGCACGGCGTCGGGATCTCGACGACCTCCAACGGGAGGCCGAGCCGGTCCGCTTGTCGTTCCAGCAGCTCCCGGCGCACCCCGTGCATGCTGACCCGGTCGTGATCGGCGGTGACGGTCGTGAGCAAACCCACAACGTCGAGGCCGAGCACTTCGCGGGCGACGTGCAGCGCGTAGGTGCTGTCCTTGCCCGTGCTCCAGCTCATCCAGGCCGTCATGTTTCTCCATTGTCGCCGTCGCCGCGGAGCAAACTAGGGGCTCGGCCACATCGGATCGGAGGCTCAGTGGGCGACGTCAAGAGGATCGGGGTACTCGGGGCGGGAGTGATGGGCAGCGGGATCGCGCCGGTGACGGCGACAGCCGGGTACGAGACGGTCTGTTACGACGTCGACGCCGGCGCGCTCGAAGCGGGCCGCGAGCATGTCACCACCGGGCGCTATGGCCTGGAGCGTGGAGTCGAACGGGGCAAGCTCACGCGCGAGCAAGGCGATGCGGCGCTGGGGCGCTTGACGTTCACCGGGTCGTTCGACGACGCGGCGGCGACTGACCTTGTGATCGAGGCGGTTCCCGAGCGTCTGGAGCTCAAGGTACGCGTGTTCCGCGACCTCGACCGGGCCGCGCCCGACGCGACGATCCTGGCGTCGAACACGTCCGGCTTCTCGATCGCGGGGCTGGGGGCAGCCACCGACCGCGCCGACCGTGTCATCGGCTGGCACTGGGCGTCGCCGGCGCCGGTGATGCGGCTGGCGGAGATCGTGTCGGCCCGCGAGACGAGCGACGAGACCGTCGCCGCCGTCCGCGAGGTCGCGAGCGCATGCGGGAAGAACCCCATCGTGATCAAGGACACGCCGATGGCGTGGGGGTTCGTGACGAACCGCGTCTACTTCGCCATGGTCGCCGAGGCGCAGAAGGTCGTGAACGAAGGCATCGCGACGACCGGCGAGGTCGACCAGCTGATGATGGACTGCTTCCGCTGGCCCACCGGCCCCTTCGGCATGGTGCAGGGCGCCAGCTCCGGCTGGGGCTAGTCCCCTCGATGCGTGCCTGAAGCAACATAGTGATGCTTGAGGAACGCATCGGTCACGCGACGTCGGTCGTGGCGGGGGCGAGGGATTCGACGCGGTAGCGGTGGTAGCGGTGCTGCTCCCCCGCGCCGCGGCCGAAGTAGTGCCAGGCGGGGAAGTTGAAGTCGGTCGTGATCGACGTGGGCAGCAGCAGTGCGGCGCGCAGGAAAGACTCCAGATCCGGCACCGCGTAGAGGTTCACCTCGCAGCCGAAGTCCTCGAGGCACTCGAGCAGGAGACGGGCGTGCTCCCCTGCCCAGCTCACCGAGAACCGGTTCACGCCCCAGTCCGTCAGCATCCGGACGACATCCCACGCGCGCTCGGGCGCGGCGATCGTCAGCGCCCCGAGAAAGTCGACCGGGCATTGCACGATGGCGCCGGGACGCGTGGAGGCGATACGACGGACGCCGTCCTCGCCAAGTGCCTCCAAGCGGGCGTTGAACCACAGGTCGCCGTCGTCGAAGCCGAGCTTGTCGACGATGGCGAGCGTGTCGTCGAGGATGGCCTCGCCGTCCTTGAGGTCGAGCTTGACGCCCCGTCCTTGGTCCCGCAGCCGCGCCAGCAGGTCGTCGAGCTCGAGCACCGTCTCGGCGCGCGACCACGGCGTCCGCTCGAACCCGTCGTGGCGGAGGACGACCCGGCCGAGCGGGTCACGGCGAACGTCGCACTCCGCCCAGTGCACCTCTGAGCCGAGGAACTGCCGCAGGTTCGCCTCGTCGTTGACGCCGTGCCAGACGAGCTGCACGTGGTGCGGAAGGTCGTCCTCGGTGACGAGAGCGGTGAGGTCGTACGACCGGCCCCGCACGGTGCGCGGCGTGGGCACGCGCCGTGACTCCGACAGCGTCTGCGCGTGCAGGAACAGGATCTCGCCCGACTCGTCGGCCTCCGCGAGCGCGGCGATCACGGCGGGCTCGTTGTCGACGACCGCGAAAGTCCGATAGCCGGCGCCGGCGAGCTCGTGCAGGCCGGCGACTTTGCTGTCGACGACGTCGTCCTCGCCGCCCGCGGAGTTCATGGCCAGGAGGTCGGTGCGGAACTCGACGCGGTACTCGCGGCCGAGCGCGTTCAGCGAGCGGAGCGTCTCGTCGCGCAGGCGCTCAGGGCGGCCCGTGTTCAATGCGACGAACGTCTCCGGTTGGAGCTGGAACCAACGGATGACCTCGAGGACGCCTTGGTACGGGCGGTGCGCGGCGAGCACCGACTCGGGCTGCCACCGATGGTCGAGGTACCAAGCCATCACTTGTTCGCGCGTCTCGGCCGGGAGCGCCCGGCCGCTCAGGAACTCCTCCACCCGGTTCTCGTGCACGTCGATGTCGTCGACGCCCAGTCCGTGGAACAGATCGCTCTCGTGTGCCTGGTCGTAGGCGAGGAGCACGTGCCGGACCATGTGGCGGAGGTCGAGGATCGTGCCGTCGATGTCGAAGACGATCAGGAGGCGATCGTCCGGGTAGCCCTGCCGGAACCGGGCGTAGTGGTCGGCGAGCCGACGCATCCAGTCGCTCGACGCAGTGGCCTTGCTCGTCTTGCGCATCGCAATCTCGACGGTACCGACGGCTGATGAATGAACGGTTGATTACAGATGTCGCGCCCCTGAACTTCAACAGGCGGGCAGCGAGCCGACGTTGCGCCGACTCAGAAGTCGGTCATCGAGAACGGCAACGGATCGACGTCGAACATGGCGTCCGCAACGGCCAGCGCACCTGCAGTGCGCTCGTGGACGAGCCCGGCCCGGGCGAGGGTGGACGCCCGCACGCCCCCCAGCAGCAGCGCGCCGAGCTCGGCGACGTCGAGCGCGAGGTCGGGCTCGGCGGTCGTTCGGCGCGCCTCGGCGCCGTCCGGTCCCCCCTCGAGCTCGAAGCGCCCCGCCGCACCACCTCCGGGTCGGAATTGGTCCCTGACATCGAACACCACGCGGCCCGGCGCGCTGTAGGTCCTGGCCTCGAGCGCGGCCGGCGCGTCGAGCACCCGGAGCCACAAGCTCTCCGCCAGCCGCCCCACCCGCATTCGGCGCGGCTCGGCCAGCAGCCACCGCAGCGGCTCGTCGAGGGGGACAACCCACGCGGCCACGTTCTCGGTGAGGTCCACGTCGAGCAGGTAACGCCACAGCACGGCGCGCGCGGTCGGGGTGATTGTCACGAGGTCGCGAACGTGCACCGTTCCGTGCGCGCCGTTGTCCCATCGCATCTCGGTCCTGTACGCGGCGTACCCGTCGAGACGACCCTCGGGTGACTCGTACACGCAGTAGAAGCGCGTGCCTCGCTCGTCGGGCTCGGGCCAGAAGAACTGGTCGGGCCACCATTCGTCCACGCGCTGCACGCCCCCCGGCTGGATCCGGCGGGCGCGGTCGAAGATCTCCGGGAAGAGCTTGCGCGCCGCGTCTTCCTCGACGAGCCGCACGCGTCCCTCGGGGACCGGGTGGAGGAACGCCGAATGCCGGGTGTCCACGGTAACGGTCATCGAGCTCGACGCGATGCCGTACCCGAACCGCCGGTAGATGCCGCCTTCCGACGCGTACAGCATCGCGAGAGGCTCACCGCGTTCGACGGCGTCGTCGAGCTGGCACCGCTTGATGGCCGTGAGGATCCCGCGTCGGCGGTGTGTCGGCAGCACGGCGATCCAGCTCACGGCGGCGGCCGGCTGCAGCTTGCCTCCTGGCATCGTGAGCTCGAACGAGAACAAGCGGCCGGTGCCGACGATCTCCTCGCCGTCGAAGGCGGCGAGAGTTCGATCGAGCTCGAGGCTCGTCCAGTCGAGCTCGAAGCGCGCCTGGTCGGCGCGCTCTCCGAACGCCGTGAGGTCGGTGCGCGTGAACGCGGGGAGCTCCTCGCGCGTCACCGGGCGCAGCTCGAAATCGACGGTCACGGGGTCCTTTTCTACCTGCCCGTCGGCGGCGCCGCGCCCGAATTCGCTCGTCAGCCGTCCGGGGAGGAGTCGTGCGGCTCCGAGGTGCTGGGCGTCGGCGAGGAGCCGGGCTCGCGCTCACCGCCCCGTGCGCGCCGGCGCCCCGAACGGCGCAGGCGCGCCATCCCGCCGCGCAAGCCTCGTTCGAGGGCGTCGCGGGTGCGTTCGACGCGGTGACGGCGACGCGCGACCGCCTCGCGCGCGGCGCGCATGCCTGCGGCGTACGACAGCCCCGAGAATGCGAGCGCCAGCGCCAGCGCGAACAAGCCGATCCGCAGATCGTGATAGATCGGAGGGATCGCAACGGGGATGAGCGCGCCGACCACCCACGTGATCTGGAAGCGCGTCTCGAACCGGGCGAAGATGCGTCCACGCACCGCGTCGGGCGCGTCGCGTTGCAGCAGGCTGTCGAAGGCGACGCGACCGCTGGCGGCACCGGCGGCCACGAGCGCCGCCGCCAACAGCACCCACGTGACCGATGCCGAGCGCGCTGCGAAGAGGCACATCAGCGCCGGGACGACCAGCGATCCGGCGAGGATCACCTCTTCACGTGTGAACTTGCGCAGCTGCGGCGCGAGGACGTTCCCGAGGAAGCCACCCACGCCCGCGGCCACGAGCATGGCTCCGAACACCCAAGGCGGTTCGCCGTTGTCACGTAAGCCGAACGCGAGGAAGAACGTGAGGAATCCGACCGCACCGCGCAGGAGACCCATCGCGCTTCCGGCCAGGAGGATGCTCGGCGCGTGCAGCTCCTCCTTCTCGAGCGGCGTCTCCGGACCGACGTCTTCCCTTTCGACGCGGGGTATCTGCCACGACAGTGTTGCGGCGAGGACGTACACGAGCGCGGCGAGGATCAGCGACCACTCGGCGCCACCCAGCTTGTACACACCGACCGCCGGCAACCCGCCGACCGCACCCCCGACCACGCTGATGATCGCGAGCCGGGAATTGGCGCCGACGAGCTCGCGCTCGCCGCTGACGACGGCGGGTACCAGCGCGCTCCTGGCGATCTGGTAGGTCTTCTGCCCCACGAGAATCCCGAACGCCAGCGGATAGATGAACAAGGCCTCGGCGCCTGACGCGTTCACGTACCGGGCCATGAAGAAGCAGAGCAGGGCGCGCGCGACGCACGTGACGAGGATCATCAGCCGCCGGCCGCCGCGGATGCGGTCGAGCAGCGGGCTCAGCAACGGCGCAATTATGGCGAACGGCGCCATCGTGATGATCAGGTACATGAGCACCTTCGGCCGCGACTGCCCCGGCGAGACCGAGAAGAACAGTGACCCCGCCAGCGAGACCGCCACGCAGACATCGCCGCAGACGCTGGCGCCGTGGGTGAGGGCCAGGCGGGCGAATGGCGTGGGCTCGGAAGGGCGCGAGTCCGGCAGTCCGTCCGGCGTGCGAGCGGAGCGAGGGGGTGTGGCCATGCCCGAGCCCACGTTATCGGTCACCAATCGGTCCTATCCGGAAGCGGCGGAGTTCATCCTGCGTTTGCGCGCCGGCAATTTGCGTGCCACACGCCATCGGTACCGTCGCGATCGCAGCTCCGCGGCTGTGGGCCGCCAGCGCCAGGCGGCGGCATCACATGGGAGACATGGGAGGAGGAAGCTTCCCCGCCTCCTGCCACACCTGTCGGGCCGGAACCCCCCGCCGGCCCGGCAGGTGCGCGATGTGTTGCGCCCCGGCGGTGACGCACATCGGTGACGCGTCGCAGCAGGTCAGCAGCGCCCGAGGCAACTTGGGAGAGGCGCAACTACCATGAAGCACATGACCGACCTCGACGTGTCGGTCGAGGCGACACACGC
>JALZAA010000195.1 GCA_030948625.1 Actinomycetota bacterium | reverse complement strand
GGCACCCGCGCCGCCAAGCAGGCTGCCGGCGTGCTCGACGGCACCGAGCGCCGGCTGGTCGGCGCGGGCGGTCGCCTCGCCCGCGCCGAAGGCCGCCGGCTCGACGGGTCCGAGGCGCGGCTGCGGGCACTCGATCCGGTGCGCGTGCTCGAGCGCGGCTACACGATCACGCGCGACCGGGACGGCCAGCTCGTGAAGCAGGTGGCGGGGCTCAGCACCGGCGACCGTCTCGTCACCGAGTTCGCCGACGGCACCGCCGCCAGCGTCGTCAACGAAGTAGACAGGCGGGACTCATGACGAACGAGGGCGAGCGGAACGGCAACGGCGATCAGGGCTATGCCGAGGCGATGGGCGAGCTCGACGGCATCCTCGACGAGCTCGAGGGCGATCACCTCGACGTCGACGTGCTCGCCGAGCGGGTCCGGCGCGCAAGCGAGCTCATCAAGCTGTGCCGCACGCGCATCACGCGCGCCCAGGAGGACGTCGGCCGCATCGTTACCGATCTCGAGGAGTTCGAGCGCGACCTCGGCGCCACGGCGCCGGGTGCGGTCGGTCGAGCAGGAGACGAGGACGAGCTCGAGGGCGACGTCGCCGCCCACGAAGCCGACGAGCTCTTCTAGAGGCCGCCAATCTCATGTGGAGGGGCTACGACGTGGCGGCGATCTGGCCCATGCGGCCGGACTGGTAGTCGTCGAACGCCTCGACGAGCTCGTCCCGCGTGTTCATGACGAACGGGCCGTAGCGCGCCACCGGTTCGCGCAGCGGCACTCCGGAGATGACCAGCGCGTCGAGCGGGCGTTCGGCGTCGTCGGGCACCTCGACGTGCACGCTGCCCTCGTCGCCGGCGAAGACGACCAGCTCGCCCTCGCCCGCCTCGGTCCCGTCGCCGAACCGGCCCCGTCCCCAGATCACGTACGACATGGCCTGGTGCCCCGGGGGGACGGGCACGTCGATGGAAGCGCCAGGCTGCAGCGTGATGTGGAGGTAGACGATCGGGCTGTGGGTGTCCACCGGACCGTGCACGTCGAAGACGTCGCCGGCGACCACCTTCACCCGGGCGCCCGGGGCCGGCTCGGTGACCGGAATCTCGTTGCTCTTGATCTCCTGGTAGCGGGGCGGCGCCATCTTGTCGGCGCGCGGCAGGTTGACCCACAGCTGGAGCCCGTGAACCCGGCCGCCCTCGCGTCGGATCTGCTCGGCCGGGATCTCCGAGTGCACGACGCCGGCGCCCGCGGTCATCCACTGCACGTCGCCCGGGCCGAGGTACCCGCCGCCGCCCGACGAGTCGTGGTGCTCGAACGCGCCTTCGAGCATGTACGTCACGGTCTCGAAGCCGCGGTGCGGGTGGTCGGGCGCGCCGACCGCCTCGCCGGGCGCGTAGTCGGCCGGCCCCATGTGGTCGAGCAGCAGGAACGGGTCGACCATGTCGAGACGGCCCGTGGGGAACGTCCGCCGGACCACAAAGCCGCCGCCCTCCACGGTGCGCGTGGACGGCACGACCTTGGAGACGGGGCGGCGCTGCATCGTTTCGGCCATACGCAGGTCAAGGCCGGTCGCCCGCCGACTATTCCGCTGCGCGAGCGCCCTTACGCGGCGGGGGCGAGGGCCTGTACCGCGCCGGCGAGGCCGTCCTCCCAGGCCCAGTTGTGCAGGAAGTGCTGGTTGCCGTCGCGCATGGCGTCGGCCTGCCACCAGTACCCGTAGATGCTGCACGTGAAGACCGTGGCGACGATGCGACCGGCGTAGTTCAGGGGCGCCTTCACGCGGGCCGGGTCGGGCGCGGGCACGTTCTGGCCCAGGCGGGCGAAGATCGCGCTCAGCTCGGCTTCGACGGCGCCTTCGTTCTGGTCGTGCTTGACGAGGTCGCCATCGATGACGAGCAACCCGATCATCCACGGGATGAAGCCGAGGTATCCGCTCCCGACCACGGCGACGCCGATCACGATCACCAACCACACGGTCGGGTCGCGGAAGTCGGTCGTCATCTGGCGCAGCACGCTGAGGTTGATCGAGATGCGCTCGAAGTAGGGGCGCAGCTCCTCGGCGATGCCGCGGTCGACGGCCTGTTGCCACGCGAAGTCGTTGGCGGCGTCGAGCATCTCGAGGCGGCGGCGGTTGTGGTCGCGCATGCGCCGCATGAGTTGGTAGAAGACGACGAGCCCGTAGATGTTGCACGTGATGATCGTCAGGAAGATGTCGAGCCCGATGTTCGAGAAGAAGTAGTCGCTCTGGTTGCGCGCTGCGTACGCGGCGCGGATGCGCTCGACGGGCGACCCGGTCGGGACGGCACTCCACCCGCCCGACGGAACCGAGGGCATCGACGGCGGCGGGGACGGGGGCGGGGGCGGTGCGGGCGGTGGGGTGGTCACCGCTTCCTCACACGGCCTCCGGCGCCATGTTGTGGATCGCGCCGGCGAGTGCGTCCTCCCACGGCCAGTTCCACTGGAAGTGCCGGTTGCCCTCGTCCATCAGGTTGTAGAACCACCAGTAGGTGTAGACGCCGCACGACCCGATCGTCGCGATGATGCGGCCGACGTAGTTGTGCTGTCCCTTCATGCGAGACGGGTCGGGCGCGGGGACGGTCTGCCCCAGCCGCGCGTAGATCTCGCTGAGCTCGGCCTCGATGGCGCCCTCGGCCTGGTCGTGCTTGACGAGGTCCTGGTCGATGAACACGAATCCGACGTAGTAAGCGATCGACGTGAGGATCGCGATCACGACCCAGATGCCCGGGTCGCGGAAGTCGGTCGTCATCTGGCGCATCACGGCGACGTTCGTGGCGATCCGCTCGAAGTTGGGACGGAGCTCCTCGGCGATGCCCCGCTCGCTCGCCTGATCCCACGCGAACTCGGTCGCGGCCTCGAGCATCTCGAGACGGCGTCGGTTGTGATCGCGCATGCGCCGCATGAGTTGGTAGAAGACGTAGAACCCGAAGATGCCACACGTGATGATGGTGAGGAAGATCACCATCCCGATGCCTTCGAAGTAGTAATCGGTTTGGGGCCGGGCTGCGTAGGCGTTGCGGAACCGGTCCGTCGGTGAGGCTGCAGGCGGCTGCGGGGTCGGCGGCGGCGGCGTGGGCTCCGGCGGCGGAGGCGGCGGCGTTGCGGGCGGCGGCGTGGTCGTCATGGGCGAGAACCCTACTCACGGCGCGACCATGATGCGTGCGCCGCGGTGTCGTGCTCGTTGCCCTCGTCGGGTCAATTGCTATCGCGTGCAGCAGTTCGTCCGGACGCCCGTCGGCCAAGCCGCGAACGACCGGAACCACGGCTCCACCCACGACGGCGGCCGGCGCCCCGGTTCCGTCCACGCTGCCCGACGGCGTCGCGCCCGGGACGACCGTGGTCCTAAGTCTCCCGGTCGACGGTGTCACGCGTTCGTACCGGCTGCACGCGCCGGCCGCGCTCGACCCGGGCCGGCCCGCGCCGCTCGTCGTCGTCCTGCACGGCGCGATGGGCAACGCGGCGCGCGTCGAGACCCGCTACCACTGGGACCCGCTGTCCGATCGAGACGGGTTCTTCGTCGTCTACCCGCAGGGCTCGCTCGACCAGTGGAACGCCGTGCTCGACTCCCGTGCCGACGACGACGTTCGCTACCTCACCGCGCTGCTCGACCACCTCGAGGGCACCTTCCTCATCGACCGCACGCGCATCTACGTCGCCGGGATGTCGAACGGCGCGGCCATGGCCTACCGGATCGGCTGCGCGCTCTCCGACCGCGTCGCGGCGATCGCGCCGGTGGAGGGCTCGACGCCGGGCTGTCAGCCGTCGCAACCGCTGTCGATGGTCGTCGTGCACGGCCTGGCCGACCAGACCGTGACGTTCGCCGGTGCGCAACGGTCGCTGACGGCGTGGCGCGGGTACGACGGCTGTCCGGCCGACGCGCAGGTCCAGCGGGACGGCCCGGTCGCGCACAGCACGTGGGCGCCGTGTGCCGAGGGCACGACGGTCGAGCTGTACACCGTCGACGGCGGCGGGCACGAATGGCCCGGGTCGTCGCCGCCTCTCGCCGGTCACGACCCGCCCAGCCCCGACCTCGACGCCACCCAGGTGATCTGGGACTTCTTCCGCCGCCAGGCGCGACCATGATGCGTGCGTAGACCAGAACTGTCATGGTCTGTGCACGCACCGGAGGGGTGAGCGATGGCTGACGAGTACACGCCGACGGCAGAGGACCGCTTCACGTTCGGGCTGTGGACGGTCGGCAACCGCGGGCGCGACCCGTTCGGCCACGAGACCCGTCCGCCGCTCGACCCCGTCGACAGTGTGCGCAAGCTGGCGGAGCTCGGCGCGTACGGCGTGAACTTCCACGACGACGACCTCGTGCCGCCGGGCTCGTCGACGGCCGAACGCGAGGAGATCCTGAAGCGCTTCCGCCGCGCCCTCGACGATTCGGGCATGAAGGTGCCGATGGCGACGACCAACCTGTTCTCGCAGCCCGTGTTCAAGGACGGCGCGTTCACCGCCAACGACCCGCAGGTGCGCCGGTACGCGCTGCGGAAGACCTTCGACGCCATCGACCTCGGGGCCGAGCTCGGCGCCGAGGTGTACGTGATGTGGGGCGGACGCGAGGGAGTCGAATGCGACGCGGCCAAGGACGTCGCCACGGCGCTCGACTGCTACGCCGAGGCGATCAACCTGTGCTGCGAGTACATCGTCGACCGCGGCTACGAGCTCGACGTCGCCATCGAGCCCAAGCCCAACGAGCCGCGCGGCACTCTGTTCCTGCCGACCGTCGGCCACGCGCTGGCGTTCATCCACGAGCTCGCCCACCCGGAGATGGTCGGCGTCAACCCCGAGTTCGCGCACGAGACGATGTCGGGCCTGTCGGTCCACCACGGCGTGGCGCAGGCGCTGTGGGCCGACAAGCTCTTTCACATCGACCTCAACGGGCAGGTGCCCGGCAAGTACGACCAGGACTTCCGCTTCGGCTCCGAGGGCATCCGCGACGCGTTCTATCTCGTGAAGCTGATCGAAGACGCGGAGTGGGACGGCATGCGCCACTTCGACGCCCATGCGTACCGCACCGAGAGCACCGACGGCGTGTGGGAGTTCGCGCAGGGGTGCATGCGCAGCTACCTGATCCTCAAGGAGAAGGTGGCTCGGTTCGGCGCCGACCCCGAGATCGCAGGCGCCCTGCTCGAAGCCCAGACCGACGGGCTCACCGAGCGCATCTTCTCCGACGGGTACTCGGCCGACGCCGTCGCGGAGCTTCGCGCCGACCAGATCGACGTCGACGCCCTCGCCGCCCGCGGTTACGGGCACGAGCGCCTGGATCAGCTGGTGACGGAACTGCTGCTCGGCGTCCGGTAAACCGCGCGTATAGCGTCGCAAGACCGCAGGCCTGTCGGGAGGTGCTTTGCCGCTCGTGCTCGGAATCGACTCGTCCACGCAGTCGACCAAGGTCGAGCTGCGTGACGCCGAGACGGGCGAGCTGGTCGGCTCGGGTCGGGCGCCGCACCCCGCAACCTCGCCGCCGCGCAGCGAGCAGGACCCGGCGGCGTGGAGCGAGGCCCTCGTCGAGGCCCGCCACCAGGCGGGGACCCCGCCGGTGGTCGCCATGGCGGTCGCTGCCCAGCAGCACGGGCTCGTCGCGCTGGACGATCAGTCGCGGGTGATCCGTCCCGCCAAGCTGTGGAACGACACCGAGTCGGCCCCCGACGCCGCGTGGCTCGTCGACAAGCTCGGCGGCCCCGCGGCATGGGCGGAGGCAGTCGGCGTCGTGCCGGTGGCGTCGTTCACGATCAGCAAGCTGTCGTGGCTGCAACGGGTCGAGCCCGAGAACTTCGCCCGAATGGCGCGCGTGCTCCTGCCGCACGACTGGCTCACGTTCCGCATGAGCGGCCGGTTCACGACCGACCGCGGCGACGCGTCCGGCACCGGCTACTGGTCGGCGGCCGAGGGGCGCTGGCGCACCGACCTTCTCGCCCTCGTCGACGAGGCGAAGGACTGGGACCCGTGCCTCCCCGAGGTGCTCGGGCCCATGGAGGTCGTGCGCGAGCGCGACGGTGCGGTTATCGCGCCCGGAACCGGCGACAACATGGCCGCCGCGCTCGGCGCCAGGGTCGCACCCGGGCAAGTCGCGATCTCGATCGGCACGTCCGGGACCGTGTTCACCGTTTCCGACGAGCCCGTCGTCGACCCCAAGGGGTACGTCGCCGGGTTCGCCGACGCCACCGGCCGTTACCTCCCCCTGGCCGCCACCCTCAACGCGACCAGGGTGGTGGAGACGTTCGCGCGTCTTCTCCAGGTCGACCTGCAGCGGTTCGACGAGCTCGCGCTGGCCGCGCCACCGGGCGCGGGCGGGCTCGTGCTCCTGCCGTACTTCGACGGCGAGCGGACGCCCAATCTGCCCGATGCCGCCGGCACGCTGAGCGGACTGCGCAGCGACGTGACTCCCGAGCAGGTGGCGCGCGCCGCGGTCGAGGGCGTCGTCTGCGGGTTGCTCGACGCGCTCGACGCGCTGCGGGTCAGCGGGGCGTACCTGCATGGCCGTCACCCCATCGTGCTGATGGGCGGGGGTTCGCAGTCGCACGCGTTCCAGCGCGTGCTGGCCGACCTCGCGCGCCGTCCGGTGTTGGTGCCGGGCGGCGAGCCCGTGGCGACAGGCGCGTGCGTGCAGGCGGCGGCGGCGCTCCACCAGACGCCGCCAGAGGAAGTGGCGAGGACGTGGGAGCTCGGCACGGGTCACGTCGTGGAGACGGATTACGGGGTCGACGCCCGGGCGATCCGCTCGGCGTACGCGGAGATGCGCGACCGGGACTACGTCAGTTGACGCACCCCGCTTGCGTCGACTCCGGAGTCTTGTTGCCGCCATTGCGGTCATCGGTGCGCTCGGTGTGCAGGCCGGTCCGGCATCGGCCGCGCGGAAGCCGCCGACGCTGCGCATCCTCGTCACGAACGACGACGGGGTCGGGGCGCCGGGGATCGACAGGTGACGATCGTCGCCCCGGCCACGAATCAGAGTGGTACGAGCGACAAGACGACGCCCGGGCCGCTCACGACGGAGCAGGCGACGACGGCAAGCGGCGACTCGGCCATCGCGGTGCAGGGTTTCCCCGCCGACACCGTGAACTTCGCGCTCGACGGCGGTATCGCGACGAAGCCGCACCTCGTCGCGTCGGGCGTGAACGCAGGCCAGTCGTCAACGTGTCGGGCACAGTGGGCGCCGCACGCGCCTCGGTGCGCCGGGGCGTCCCGGCCGTCGCGATCAGCCAGGGCTCGGGCGAGCCGCCCGACTACGCCGCCGGCGTGCGCGAAGCCGTGCGGTGGGTGAAGCAGCACCGCACTGCGCTCACGAAGAAGGGTGCCAAGCCGCCGACCGAAGTCGCGAACATCAACGTGCCGACGTGTCCGACGGGCAAGGTGCGAGGCATCGTCGACGTGCCGTCGGCGACGGGCGGCGACATCGCCGTGACTCCCGACTGCCTGTCGAAGCTGAAGAAGCCGGCCGACGACGTCATCGCGTTCGCGAACGGCTACGCCAGCCTGAGCAAGGTGCCACCGGGATAGTCGCCCGCAACGCCGGGGTGTGAAGGGGACACTTCATCGGTCGTAGCGAGTGCGCACCAGAACGGGCAATCTGTGCGGCTAACGGCTCGCCACCGAGGCCTCGTGGTCATGCGGTTGTGGATGAGTGGGGAGTCGATGGCTCCAACTGAATCTGGAAGGTCGGGCGAGGCGATGGTCGGGTTTCTCGATGCCGCAGATCCGGGCGCGGTGCGCGACCCGTATCCCGAGTTCGCACGGCTGCGGCGACAGTCTCCGGTGTTGCGCCGAGACTCGATTTATGACGTTGCCCCGGCGTCGTACATCGTGTATCGCCACGACGACGTGACCCGCGTGCTGCGCGACGGAGCGACGTTCTCGTCGACGGTCATCGCGGATGGCATGCGCGAGGTATGGGGACGCAAGATCATCGTGGGCATGGATGCCCCCGATCATCAGCATCACCGGGCGCTGGTCTCGGTGGCGTTCCGGCAGCGGACGCTGGCTCGCTGGGAGGAGTCTCTCGTTGGTCGCGTCGTCGAAGAGTTGATCGATCAGTTCGTTGACCGCGGCCAGGTGGACTTGGCTGCTGAGTACACGTTCGGGTTTCCGGCAAAGGTGATCTCCGGTGTGCTCGGTCTCCCCGAGGAGGACTACCAGCAGTTCCAGCAGTGGGCGGTCGGGATCATCACCGTGTTTCGCGATTGGGACTACGCGGTGCGATGCTCGAACGAGCTGCGTGTCTACCTCGAACACATCGTCGACGATCGGCGGACAACCCCGCGCGATGATCTCATCACCGATCTCGTGACCGCCGAGTTGGACGGGGAGAAGCTCGACGACGAGGAGATCTACTCGTTCTTGCGGATGCTGCTGCCCGCGGGGATCGAGACGACCTATCGGTCCAGCGGCAACCTTCTCTATTTGCTGCTCACTCATCCCGAGCAGCTCGACGCGGTCCGCGCTGATCCGTCCCTTATCCCGCAAGCGATCGAGGAAGGGCTGCGCTACGAGTCGCCGGTCCTGCTCACGCCGCGCCTCACGACCAGGCAAACGGAACTCTCCGGTGTTGCGATCCCGACGAGCACGGTCGTGACGGCGATGGTCGCGTCCGCGAACCGGGACCCCGAGGTTTACGACGACCCGGAGACGTTCAACATCTTCCGCGACGCGCACCAGCACATGTCGTTCGGGACCGGCCCTCATCTCTGTCTCGGAATGCACCTCGCTCGTCTGGAAACTCGGGTCGCGCTCAACGCACTCTTCGACCGCCTTCCCGGCCTACGACTCGACCAAGCGGCGGCCGAGAAATCGAACGTACACATCCAAGGAGACAGCCTCTTTCGCAGCCCGACGTCCCTGCCCGTCATGTGGGATCAAACCTGATGCACACATCCTGCGCGGCTACGCAACTGCCGCTCTGCACTCTCCGCGCCTGCGCGTGATCGGGATTATGCGCTCCGCACACCGTCACGACTTCTGGCAGAACTGAGGATCTAGATGGCGAAGCATTCGCTAGACGAGCTACGTGAGGCATACGAGCACTTCTCGCGGGTCTCGGACGAGTGCGCGGCGTCCCGCGACTACAACGCGTTCGCCGATCTGTTCATCGAGGACTGCATCTATATCGAGCACGTCTTCGGCGAGATGCACGGCCGGGAGGCTGTCCGACAATGGATCGTGCCGCTCATGAAGCTGTATCCGAACGACCAGATGACCTACACCCACGATTGGGTGCTCTTTGACGAACAGGACGGGCGGGTGATCTTCTGCGCGAGGACGCACATGCCGGATCTGGGCGACGGGCGCGAGTACTCGACGACAAACTGGTCGATGATCACCTACGCCGGGAACAGCCAATGGTCGCGCGAAGAGGACATCTACAACCCGGCCCACTTCGGGACCCTGCTCACCGAGTGGCAGACGGCGAAGGACGCCGCCAGCAAGTAGCCACCGATACATATCTGCCGATCTGGTGTGGTGACATCACCGAACGCCAGACTGACGCGGCGCGCGCTGCCTCAGCCGAGGGTGGCGGCGTCGCCCCGGCGGACGGTCCCCGGTCGTCGTACCTCCGCATACACGCCGACATGGACTTCGTTGTGGCGCGCCGCCGTGCGGAGGATCCCGCTGTCCTTCGGGAGATCGCCCTGCGCGAGCGTCGTCATGACGCAGCGGGGGCAGTGGTCCGTGATCTCGAGGACGACGTCGTCGCCGATCCGGAGCTGCTGGCCCACCCAGTTGCTCTCGGCGAATCCCGCGTCCTCGTCGTCGGAGCGGACGATGACGTTGGGGCGGAAGCGTCGAGCTTCGAAGCGACCCTCCGGATACAGCCCACGCAGCTGGTTGATCGTCGCTGTCGTGAGCACGTGGATGGTGGCGAGGTCGAAGAACGTGCCGGCAGGCATCGTCTCGTCGGTGACCGTCTCCTGGTAGTCGAGCTCCGCCATGTCGGGCCAGTACTCCTCGAGGCTCGGCTCGGACGATGCGGCCGTCGCCAGCGTCACCGGTCTGCCCAGCGCGGCCGACATGCGCGCCGCGAAGCCGGTGTCGTCGGAGGTGACGCTGGCGCCATCGGGCAGCGTCACTCGCACCGGGGGCAGAGGACTTCCCATCTCAGGTGGTGCACTGAAAGCGGCCCGGAACTCGAACATCGTGGGCCACTTCTTCGGGTTCTTGGCGCTGACGACCTTCCCGGTCTCGGTGTCGACCAACGCCAGCGAACGGTCACCGAGCACGCCACGATCGTTGATGGCGGACGAATTGAGCTCTTCGCCCATCATCGATTTCACGGGGTAGCGCCACACCGAAGCGACCGTTCCCTCTGCCATCTTCGCCCCCTCTGCCACGGTGCAAGCCCCGCGCCATCGTCCACCCGTGAGCGCGTCGCGGCAAGGCCCTCGAGCTATCGCACAGGTCGTCCGAGATCCGCGCAACCGCGCTGATCGGGGACCTTCGCGTCACACCAGATGAGACGGCCCGGTGGCCTCTCCGGTTCCCGCCGGGTGGCGGGCGTTGTGCTTGCGGTGCCAGCGGATCCCGCCCTCGATGGCGGCGAGCAGCGTGTCGTTGTCGCGCGAGAGGCGACCGTGCACATAGCGCTCGAGGCCGATGCGCCGCATCCACGGGTTGAAGGTCTCGTACCGCTCCGTGAAGTGGATGCGCGTGCGGCCGTCGCCGAGGTCCTCGAGGCGGGTGAAGCCCTCGGCCCGCGACCACAGCGGCTTGCCGACGGCGTCGTATCGCCACGACTCGTACGGCTGCACCTCGGTGAGCCACTCCCACGATTGTCCGACGCCGCCGGAGAGCAGGAACCGCGGGACGGGGAACGTGCAGTGGCGCACGAGCCCGTTCCCGACCTCGTCGCCCGGGTGGAGGATGTCGATCGTCCCGATCTTGTTCTTCGGGCGGTCGTCGCCGCGGTACCAGAAGACCTGCCACACCTCCTGCGGCGGCGCGTTCACGTCGATCGAGTACGAGTGCTCTTGCACATTTCTCCTTCGGCGCCGTCGCAAGCTCCGGCTCTGCGGTGAAGGTCGGCAAAGCCGCCTTCACCGCGTCGGAGGGTACCGTCGCGGAGTGCCCGGTGAGATGGAGGTCGCGGACTCGGTCCTCGGCCTTATCGGCGACACACCGCTCGTGCGGCTCCCGCGCATCGGCCGCGACCTCGCGAGCGACCTCGTCGTCAAGATGGAGACCACGAACCCAGGTGGCTCGGTCAAGGACCGGCCCGCGGTTGCGATGATCGACGCCGCCGAACGCGAGGGGCTGCTGAAGCCGGGCGGAACGATCGTGGAGCCGACGTCCGGCAACACCGGCGTCGGGCTCGCCATCGTCGCGGCGCAGCGCGGGTACCGCTGCATCTTCGTGATGAGCGACAAGATGAGCGAAGAGAAGGTCGCGCTGCTGCGCGCGTACGGCGCCGAGGTCGTGGTGTGCCCGACGGCCGTGCCGCCCGAGCATCCGGACTCCTACTACTCGACGGCGGAGCGGCTCGTGCGCGAGACACCCGACTCGTTCCGCCCGGACCAGTACTCGAACCAGGCCAACCCGGCCGAGCACGAGCGCTCGACCGGCCCGGAGGTGTGGCGGCAGACCGCCGGCCGGGTCACGCACTTCGTGGCCGGCGTGGGCACGGGCGGCACGATCACGGGCGTCGGCCGTTACCTGAAGGCGCAGAACCCGGACGTGCAGATCATCGGCGCCGACCCCGAAGGCTCGGTGTACTCGGGCGGCGCCGGCCGTCCGTACCTCGTCGAGGGTGTCGGCGAGGACTTCTGGCCGTCGACGTACGACCCGTCGGTCGTCGACCGCGTCGTACCCGTCACCGACGCCGAGTCGTTCGCCATGGCCCGACGCGTGACGCGTGAGGAGGGTTTGCTCATCGGCGGGTCGGGCGGCACCGCCGTGCACGCGGCGCTCGTCGTCGGGCGCGAGCTCGGTCCCGACGCCGTCGTGGTCGTGCTCGTGCCCGATTCCGGCCGGAACTACCTCTCCAAGATCTTCGACGATCAGTGGATGATCGACTTCGGCTTCTTGCGTTGCGGCGACGGCCCGTGCGCGGGCGACGTGCTCGACGCAAAAGAGAAGGACACGAGGATCCCCGACCTCGTGTTGATCACGCCGGAGGAGCCGGCCCGGCGAGCGATCGGGACGATGCGCGCCCTCGGGGTGTCTCAGGTGATCGTGAGCGTGACCACCGAGCTCCCAATCGCGGCCAAAGAAGTGAGCGGGGTCGTGAACGAGCTCGAGCTCATGGACCGCGCCTTCGGCGACGCGTCCGTGCTCGACCGGCCGGTGAAGGAGGTCATGAGCCCGGCGATGCCGATGGTCGGTGTCGGCGAGCCCGTGTCCTCGCTCGTCGCGCAGCTCGACCGCGCCCCGTCCGTGCTCGTGCTCGACGGCGGGCATCCCGTCGGCGTGCTCACCCGCTCCGACGTCCTCTCGTTCCTCGCGTCGCGCTCACCCGGATGACCGACGAATTCGAGACCCGGGCCGTCCACTCGGGGCAGGAGCCGGACCCCGCGACGGGGGCGGTTGTGCCGCCGATCGCGGTGTCGTCGACGTTCGCGCAGGACGCCGTGGGGGAGCACCGGGGCTACGAGTACGCCCGGAGCGCGAACCCCACGCGCGCCGCGCTCGAGACGTGCATCGCCGATCTGGAGGGCGCGGCGTGCGGGCTCGCGTTCGCCAGCGGGATGGCGGCAGAGGACGCCATCTTGCGCGCCACGCTCCAACCCGGCGGTCACGTGATCATCCCCGCCGACGCGTACGGCGGCACGTACCGGCTCGTCGCGCACGTGTACGAACCCGCCGGGATCGAGTGGTCCGCCGTCGACCTCAACGATCACGACGCGCTCGCGGCCACGTGGCGAGACCGAACCAAAGTCGTCTGGGTCGAGACGCCGACGAACCCGCTGCTCACCGTGGTCGACATCGCGGCGGTTGCATCGTTCGCGCACGATCGGGGCGCGCTCGTCGTCGTCGACAACACGTTCGCGACCCCGTACCTCCAGCAGCCGGTCAGCCTGGGCGCCGATGTGGTGGTGCACTCGAGCACCAAGTACCTGGGCGGGCATTCCGACGTCATCGGCGGCCTCGTTGCCGTCGATGATCGCGAGCTGGGGGAGCGGATCGCGTTCGTGCAGAACGCTGCAGGCGCGGTGCCCGGGCCGTTCGACTGTTATCTCGTGTTGCGAGGCGTGAAGACGCTTGCGGTGCGCATGGACCGGCACTGCGAGAACGCGCGCGCCGTCGTCGCGCTGCTTGCGGAGCACCCGGCCGTGTCGCGTGTGCTGTACCCGGGGCTGCCCGCTGATCCCGGGTACGCGATCGCCCGCCACCAGATGCGTGACTTCGGCGGCATGGTGTCGTTCCTCGTGGCCGGGGGGGAGGACGCGGCGCTCAAGCTCGTCGCGAGCACGCGCCTGTTCACGCTGGCCGAGTCACTCGGCGCGGTCGAGTCGCTCATCGAACACCCGGCGCGCATGACGCACGCCTCCGCGGCCGACTCGCCGCTCGCCGTCGACCCCTCGCTCGTCCGCCTGTCGGTCGGTATCGAGAGCGCACAGGACCTCGTCGACGATCTGCGCCAGGCCCTTGACGCGGTGGGGTGATCGGACCGCATACTGGCCACACCTACGAACCGAGAAGAAGGGTCGGGCATGGCAGGTTTCGTGCAGATCATCCAGTACAGGACGTCGAACTTCGACGAGATGCAGAACCTCGTCGACAACTACCGGGCGGAGACCGCGGGGAGGCGCACGGCGGGTCGGGCCATGATCTGCAGCGACCGCGACAACCCGGGCCAGTTCATGACGATCGTCCAGTTCCCCTCCTACGAGGAGGCGATGCGGAACAACGACCTGCCGGAGACGGCAGCGCTGGCCGAAGGGATGCAAAAGCTCGCCGACGGACCGCCGAACTTCTTCAACCTCGACCTCGAGCGCGTCGAAGAGGACTGAACGCTAGCGTTGCGCGCGGTGACAGCGGCTTAGCCGACCGTCACCGCAGAGCCGGAGCCTGCGACGGCGCCAAGGAAGATATGAGCCGCCACGAGTACGTCCTGTTCGACCCGCTGTTCTCGGATCGCGACGCCGAGGGCATGGTCGACGTATGCCAGCGGTTCGGCCGCTACGGCATGTACTCGGCCGAGAACGAGGGCGGGGCGGACATCGGGGAGGGGCTCACGCAGCGGCACGACGCCGTCCTCAACTATCTCCGTTCCGGCGGCATGCACGGCGCCGGAGAGCCGATCTCGGTGCTCGCCGCCCGTACGAACTACTTCCGCGAGGAGTACGCGTACGGCACCAAGGGCTTGATCGACGGCATCGAGCCGTTCCTGTTCCACGACGGCTTCGTCGAGGCGGCCCGGCAGATCCACGGCCGGCGGGTCATCGAGCCCGCCATCGTCTTCGCCAACCTCATGGTCCCGGGCCAGGAGCTGGCGCTGCACACCGACGTCCCCGAGTTCCGGGGCGTGAATCGGAAGATGCACCCGCAGTGGCTGCTGGTCGCCATGCGGCACTCCGAGCTCTTCGAGGACTGGCGCATGCCGATCGCCACCGGGGTGGCGTGGTTCCACAACACCGACGGCGGCGAGTTCGCGTTCTACCCCGACGGCGCCGAAGGGTCGCCGGTGTACCACAAGGTGGCGTACAACACCGCGCTGCTCGTCGACACCGACAGCGTGTTCCACGGCGTGGACCGAGTCGCGCCGAGCGAGACGGAGATGCCGGCGCTCAAGCCGGGCATGCAGCTGACGTTCGAGGGCGATCGACGGTGGTCGGTACGTGACGGAGACCAGATCTTCGCCGAGTACCCGTGGGACGAGCTGCGTTTCTCGATCTCGTGGAAGGCATACTGCTTCACCGACGAGGCCGAGCGCGACGCGTGGCGCACGCACACCGACGACCTCGACCTCGACACCACGCTGGCCACACTGGTCGACGACCTGCGGGAGCGCGGGCGCATCAAGGGCGACGTGCCGCCGTCGCGCGAGCTCGCGCTCATGATCATCGACGAGTACATCCGCTTCCCCCCGCCGACGACTGCGACCACCTGACCGATCACGAGCACGGGAGGCGCGTATGCCGCCTCGCAAATCCGGGTATCGGCGCACGGTGAGCAAGGTCGGCGGAGCACCCGTCTTCCCCGAGATCCTTTCGTCGGGCGGCAAGACGCTCGACGACCTCCGCCGGGAAGCGGCGTCGTGCCAGGCGTGCGACCTGCACAAGCTGGGCACGCAGACCGTGTTCGGGGAAGGGCCCGAAAACGCCGACCTGATGCTGATGGGCGAGCAGCCGGGCGACGAGGAGGACAAGACGGGCCACCCCTTCGTGGGGCCGGCCGGGCGGATCCTCGACCGGGCGCTGGTCGACGCCGGCATCGAGCGCGACAACGTGTACATCACCAACGCGGTGAAGCACTTCAAGTGGAAGCCCAAGGGGAAGGTGCGCCTGCACCAGAAGCCGAACGCCAAAGAGATCGCGGCGTGTCGCGTCTGGTGGACACAGGAGCTCGCCGTCGTGAAGCCCAAGGTGCTGTGCTGCCTCGGCGCCACCGCGGCCCAAGCGGTGTTCGGGGCGAAGTTCCGGGTCACGAAGCAACGCGGCGATTTCGTCGAGCTCGTCGAAGGCGTTCAGGCCACCGCGACGATCCACCCGTCGGCGATCCTGCGCATCGACGAAGACGACCGCCGCAAGGTCGAATACGAAGACCTCGTCGACGACTTCCGCGCCGTCCGCGAACGCCTCGCCAGCTAGATGCGTTCCTCAAGCAACATATTGATGCTCCATGCACGCATCATGAGGTGGTCTGGCCCGAGAGGCGGCGGTTCTTGAACCTGGACTTGATGTAGTCGCGGTTCAGGAGCGCGATGAAGTCGATGCTGATCTCCTTGGGGCATGCTTCTTCGCACTCGCCGTAGTTGGTGCAGCTGCCGAACAAGTCCTCCATCGTGTCGACCATCGCCACGACGCGCTGGTAGCGCTCGGGCTGGCCCTGCGGCAGCAGCCCCAGGTGCGACACCTTGGCCGCGGTGAACAGCTGCGCCGCGCCGTTGGGGCAAGCGGCCACGCAGGCGCCGCAGCTGATGCACGCGGCCGCGTCCATCGCGGCGTCGGCCGCCTCCTTGGGTACCGGGATCGTGTTGGCGTCGGGCGCGCTCCCCGGCGGCGCGGTGATGTAGCCACCCGCCTCGACGATTCGATCGAACGCGCTCCGGTCGACGACGAGGTCCTTGATGATCGGGAACGACGCCGCCCGCCACGGCTCGACCGTGATGCGGGCGCCGTCCTGGTACTTGCGCATGTGGAGCTGGCACGTAGCGGTGCCGCGCTCGGGCCCGTGGGCGCGCCCGTTGATCATCATCGAGCACGCGCCGCAGATGCCCTCGCGGCAGTCGTGGTCGAACGCGATCGGCTCGCGACCCTCGGCGATGAGCCGCTCGTTCAAGATGTCGAACATCTCGAGGAACGACATGTCCGGGCTCACGTCGTCGAGGTCGTAGTCCTCGAACGCTCCCGGCACGTCATGGCCGGCCTGCCGCCACACGCGCAGGTGCACCCGCATCCGCTCGGCCACTACTGGTAGCTCCGCTGCGCGAGCTCGACAGCCTCGAAGGCGAGCGGCTCCTTGTGCAGGTTGGGCTTCTCGCCCACGCCCGTCCACTCCCACGCCGCGACGTACGCGAAGTCCTCGTCGTTGCGGAGCGCCTCGCCGTCCTCCGTCTGGTGCTCGACGCGGAAGTGGCCGCCACAGCTCTCCTCTCGGTGCAGCGCATCGAGGCACATGAGCTCGGCGAACTCGAGGAAGTCGGCGACCCGTCCTGCCTTCTCGAGCGACTGGTTGAGGGTCTCGTTCTCGCCCAGCACCCGCACGTCGGCGTAGAACTCGTCGCGCAACGGCGGGATCTCGCCCAGAGCCTTCTTCAGGCTGTCGGCGCTGCGCTCCATGCCGCAGTTGTCCCACAGGATCTTGCCGAGCTCGCGGTGGAAGTAGTCCACCGACCGGCTGCCGTTCACCCCAAGCATCGTGCGCACCCGCTCGTCGACCTCGCGCTCGGTGTCGGTGAACGCCGGGTCGTTGGTCGGGACGGGCGGCTCGCCGAGCACGCCGGCGAGATCGTCGCTGATCGTGTTGGGCAGCACGAAGTAGCCGTCGGCGAGCCCCTGCATGAGCGCGCTGGCGCCGAGCCGGTTGGCGCCGTGGTCGGAGAAGTTCGCCTCACCGAGCACGTACAAGCCGGGGACGTTGCTCATCAGGTTGTAGTCGACCCACAAGCCGCCCATCGTGTAGTGGACGGCGGGATAGATGCGCATCGGCACGACGTACGGGTTCTCGCCCGTGATGCGCTCGTACATCTGGAAGAGGTTGGCGTAGCGCTCCTCGATGACGTCGCGCCCGAGGCGCCGGATGGCGTCGGTGAAGTCGAGGTACACGCCGTTTTTCAACGGCCCGACGCCCCGCCCGGAGTCGACCTCGCGCTTGACGGCGCGCGAGGCGACGTCCCTCGGCACGAGGTTGCCGTACGCCGGGTAGCGCCGCTCGAGGAAGTAGTCGCGCTCGTCTTCGGGGATCTGGTCGGGCGGACGGTCGTCGCCGATCCGCTTCGGGACCCAGATGCGCCCGTCGTTGCGGAGCGACTCGCTCATCAGCGTGAGCTTCGACTGGAACTCGTCGCTGGCCGGGATGCACGTCGGGTGGATCTGGGTGAAGCACGGGTTGGCCATGAGCGCGCCGCGCCGGTGCGCCCGCCAGATCGCCGTGACGTTGCTGTGCTTGGCGTTCGTCGACAGGTAGAAGGCGTTGCCGTACCCGCCGGTTGAGAGCACGACGGCGTGCGCCGAGTGTGAGCGCACCTCGCCGGTGACGAGGTCGCGCGTCACGATCCCGACGGCGCGCCCGTCCTTGAGCACCAGATCGAGCATCTCGCTGCGCGAGTGCAGCGTGACGTTGCCGAGATGCACCTGGCGCGCGAGCGCCTGGTAGCAGCCGAGCAGCAGCTGCTGGCCGGTCTGGCCACGGGCGTAGAACGTGCGTGACACCTGGGCGCCACCGAACGACCGGGTGTCGAGCAGGCCGCCGTACTCACGCGCGAACGGCACCCCCTGGGCGACGCACTGGTCGATGATCTCGACGCTGATCTGCGCGAGCCGGTACACGTTCGCCTCGCGGGACCGGTAGTCGCCGCCCTTGATCGTGTCGTAGAAGAGCCGCTCGATGCTGTCGCCGTCGTTCTTGTAGTTCTTCGCCGCGTTGATGCCGCCCTGGGCGGCGATGCTGTGGGCGCGGCGCGGCGAGTCGTGGAACGTGAAGACCTTCACCCGGTAGCCCAGCTCGCCGAGCGTGGCCGCGGCCGACGCGCCCGCCAATCCCGTGCCCACGACGATCACCTCGAACCGCCGGCGGTTCGCCGGCGCCACCAGCTTCACGTGCAGGCGGTGGTTGTCCCACTTGTCGGCGAGCGGTCCCTCGGGGATCTCGGCGGCGAGGTCACCGATCATGCTGTGCCTCCGTCATCGTCCGTCGTCAACTGACCCAGCCCGCCTGCACGGCGATGGGCACGCTGATGAATCCGGCCGTCACGACCACCGAGAACCCGACCGCGAAGTACCGACGCCACAAGTTGAAGCGCGGGTTGTTCCAACCGACGCTCTGGAACAGGCTCCATCCGCCGTGGTACAGGTGCACACCCAGCGCGACGTTGGCGGCGATGTAGGCCACCGCGACCGGCACGCGCTCGAAGCTCGCGATCGTGTTCCGGTACACCTGGCCCCGCACGAACCCCGGGTTCGCGGTTCCCCACGTGAGGTCGAGGATGTGGAACACGAGGAACAGCCCGACGATGATCCCCGTCCACCGCATCGTGCGCGCCGCGAAGTTCGCCGCCACGTAGTCGCGGCTCGATTGGTACCGCTGCAGACCGCCCCGGGCGCGCCAGTTCACGCGGCTGAGCGCGTAGGCGGCGTGGATGTGGAGCGTGAGGGCGACGACGATCGTCACCCGCAGCAGCCACAGGACCATCGTGCGCGGGAAGGGCGGGTCGAGCAGGTCGCGAAGCCACTCCCCGTAGTGGTCGATCTGGCGGGCGCCCTCGAAGACGTGGAGGTTCCCGACCATGTGGGCGAACACGTACCCCATCAGGACGATGCCCGTGATCGCCATGACCCACTTCTTGCCGATGTCGGCGCGGTAGAGCTCGACGAAGAAGGGCATGCGGCGCTTCCGGCGGGGCTCCGGGACGGGGGAGCCGACGTCCTTGGCCAGCCGGTCGGCGTCGTCGGCGCCACCCCGCTGGGTGGCGGTCGAGACCTCTTCTTCCGTGCGGGCCACGGGCCCGACGCTACTTCCGGCGCCCGTTCCGGACCGACTCGAGCAGCAGCCGGCCGTAGCCGTTCTGGAGCCGTCCGATCGCCGGGTGCTCGAGCGTGACGGCTGCCTCGCTGACCCCCTCGAGGTCGACGCGTCCCACGTAGGTGACGGCATCGGCCTCGACGTCGCCCGTGAAGCGGCGGAGCCGCCCGGAGTCGCCGGTCACCTCGATGACCGCGCCGGGCAGCGCCTCACGCCGCTCGTTGGTGACGTGCACGAGCCCCTTGCGCGGCTCGATCATCGGGAGCACGGGCCGGCACGCGTCGCGCAGCGTCGCGTAGCCGCGCTTCTCGACCCGCGCGTCGTCGAGCACGGACCACGTGACGGCGGGATGCCCGTCTGCGAAGCAGAAGTGGCAGAACCCTCCCGTGGGCGCGTACTTGAGCCGGCGCAGGTCCTCCACCTGGAGCTGGATGAGCGCCGACTGGTACTCCTGCGTCGCCGTACGCCACTCGTCGAATGACGGGTAGTCGTCGGGTGGCACATGCTCGTCGAAGACGCGCTTCTGGCACGCGTGGTGCGCGAAGAGGTGGTCCCAGTCGAGTTTCGGCCAGCGCTCCGGCTTCATGAACTCCGCCGACTCGGGAACGGCCTGCGCGCCGAACTCCGTGACGAACCTCGCCAGGCGTGGGATGGCACGCAACGCCGGAGCGAGACCGTCTGCCTCACCGTGGTACCAGCCGAAGTAGAAGTGGCTGTCGGTGCCCGTGCTGCCCAAACCCGGCAGCACACCCGAATGCGGGTCGACGGTGCGGCTGGGGTCGGCGCGATGCAGCGCGCGCGTGATGGAGCGGTCGAGCACGTTCTTGTTCCACGTCGGCAGGAGCATCGAACCGCCCAGCCGCATCTTGGCGCGGGTCGTGAGAGGCAGGCCGGGCTCGATGTCGACGGCGAGCGGCTCGTTGTGCGCGCACCACAGCACGACGCTCGGGTGATGGCCGAGCAGGTCGACCATGGCGCGCGCCTGCCGCACCGCCGGCTTGCGGACACCGAAGGCGTAGCCCCACTGGAGCGGGAAGTCCTGCCACAGCAACAGGCCGGCGGCGTCGGCGGCGGCGTACAGCTCGGGACGCGAGACGTGCGCGTGCACGCGCAGCAGGTCGAGGTTGGCGTCGAGCGCGAGCTCAACGTCGCGGGCGAGCTCGTCGGGGCTCGCTTCACCGAGCTGCATGCGCGTCGGGCCCTGATTCGAGCCCATCACGAAGAGCCGCTCGCCGTTCACGTGCAGCTGCCATCGTCGCCACCGGATCTCGCGGAACGCGGTTCGCAGCGCGCGCCTGTCGCTCGTCTCACCGCCGGCCTCGATGGCCACGTCGACATCGCACACCGGCTGGTCGCCCAGACGCCGCGGCCACCAGCGCGGCGGATGGTCGACGTCGAGCGTCCACGTCAGGTGGTTGTCGCCGCCGGCGATGCTGCGTTCGCAGGCGTCTTCGAGGAGGAGGTCACCGTCGGGTCCCGTTACCCGCGCCCGCAGGCCTACCTGGCGCGGCGCGGGTTCGCCGTCGACCGCGCCGGCGTCGAGGGTGAGGTCGAGCAGCAGGCGCCCGCGTTCTTCGGTCGCTTCCACGCAGAGGCACCGGAGCCGCGCCAGCCGGACCGGTCCCGTCTCCAGGACGCGCACCGGACGCCACAGGCCGCCCGGGTTCCAGTCCGGATCGAGGTTGTCCCAGTGCGAGAACACACCTGTGACGAGACGCTTCGCCGTGCGGTCGGACTGCCGCGGGCAGGCGACCTCGACGGCGAGCACGTGCTCCTCGTCGCGCCGCAGCTGGTCGGTCACTTCGAGCGCGTGGGGGAAGAAGTACCCCTCGGTGGGACCGAGGTACTCGGCGTCGATCCAGACGTCGCTGTAGTAGAAGACGCCCTCGAGCTCCAGGAACGCGCGGCGCTGCTCGCCGAGACGATCGCGAGCGAACCGGCGCCGATACAGGACTGGCCCGTCCGTGGTGGCGAACTCAGGGCTGGAGCGCCAGTGCCCGGGCACCGGGAGCGTGCCCCAATCGGCGTCGACGAAGCCACGCTCGACGAACCGCTGGTGCAGATCGCCCTCGCCCGTGTGCGCGCGCCACGCGCCCGAGAGGTCGGACGCGCCGGGATCGGCCGTCAGGTCCGCTGCGCCGTCGCGTTCGGCGTCGTGTCGTCAGGCCGCGGGGGCTGCGGAGGCGGAGGGGGTGGCACGGCACTTGCGGGCGCGCCTTCCTTCTGCCGGTCGAGCTCCTTCTGAATGGCGCGGTGCTCCCAGCGCCGCACCCAGTCGCTGGCGCTGAAGAACACGCTGAAGCCGTGCAGCGCGAGCCCGAGACCCCAGAACACGGTTGCCCAGAGGAAGTCCCAGCCGACGGCGGCGAGGAAGATGACATTGAGGAAGACGAAGAAGAACGCGTGGATGTAGAAGCCCTTCTTGGCCTCGACCCGCCGCTTCGCTTCCTGGTACTGCTCGTCCTGGTCGTCTTGCTCGAGGGCCATCCGCCGCTCCTCTCACTCCGGGACCGCTCAGCTTAGGGGTCGCCGGTAGAAGGGAAACATCCCGCTGGTACGCTCGAAATTCGACGCCGGCCGGCGCCCGTCTCGACCTTCTTCTCGAACCCGGAGCCTGCGATGACCCGTCCCGGAACCCTCGGCGAGCTGCGAGCGAGCGGGTGGGAGTCGCGGCCCGTCAAGGACGAGGTGCGCGCCAACGCGCTCGAACGGATCGCGGCGGGGAAACCGCTCGTCGACGGTGTCGTCGGATTCGACGACACCGTGCTGCCGCAGCTCGAGAACGCGCTGCTGGCCGGGCACGACGTGATCTTCCTCGGCGAACGGGGGCAGGCCAAGACGCGCATCATCCGGTCGCTCGTCGACCTGCTCGACGAATGGACGCCGACGATCGCGGGCAGCGAGATCAACGACGACCCGTACGCGCCGATCTCGCAGCACGCCCGGCTGCTGCACGCCGAGCGTGGCGACGAGACTCCGATCGAGTGGGTTCACCGCGATCGGCGCTTCGGCGAGAAGCTCGCCACGCCCGACACTTCGATCGCCGACCTCATCGGCGAGGTCGACCCGATCAAGGTCGCCGAGGGCCGGTACCTCGCCGACGAGCTGACGATCCACTACGGGCTCGTCCCCCGCACTAATCGGGGCATCTTCTCCATCAATGAGCTCCCGGACCTCGCCGAGCGGATCCAGGTCGGGTTGCTGAACGTGCTCGAGGAGCGCGACGTGCAGATCCGCGGCTACAAGATCCGCCTCCCGCTCGACCTGATGCTCGTGGCGTCGGCCAACCCCGAGGACTACACGAATCGCGGCCGCATCATCACGCCGCTGAAGGACCGGTTCGGCGCCCAGATCCGCACGCACTACCCGCTCGACGTCGACGTCGAGATGGACGTCGTCGCGCAGGAGGCGCGGCCTCTGACTGCCGAGCAGCTGTCGGTGCAGGTGCCCGAGTTCATGGCCGAGATCGTCTCCGAGCTGAGCCAGCAGGCCCGCCGTTCCCCGCACGTCAACCAGCGATCGGGCGTGTCGGTCCGGATGTCGATCACCAACTACGAGACGCTGGTCGCCAACGCGTCACGCCGTGCGCTGCGCAACGGTGACCGCGAGGTCGTGCCCCGCGTCAGCGACCTCGACGCCCTCGTGTCGTCGACGGCGGGCAAGATCGAGTTCGAGACGCTCGACGACGGCCGCGAGGAGCAGGTGCTCGACCGCCTCGTCAAGGCATCGGTGCTCGAGGTGTTCCGCGCCCGTTGCCGGCCCGAGCGGTTGACGGCGCTGGTCGGCGCGTTCGACGAGGGGCTTACGGTGAACACCGGCGAGGACGTCGCCGCCTCCGAATACGCCGGGCTCCTCCCGAAGCTGTCCGGGCTGCGCGACGCGCTCGCCGACCTCGGTGTGGGCGAGACCCCGGCCGGGGTTGCGTCCGCGGTTGAGTTCGTCCTCGAAGGCCTCCACCTTTCCAAGCGTCTGAACAAAGACGCGGTCGGCGGCAAGGCCGTCTACCGCGGCCGCGGCTGACTTTCGCGCTTTCCCGTTTGGCGTCAACGGGGCGCGAGTCGGGAGCTTCGGCCGGCGCGGCAAACTGATCGGGTGACGACACGCCAGCTCGAGGGCGTCGACTACTACCGGGAGCTCGGCGTCCGGTCCGACGCGAGCCAGGCCGAGATCGCCGCCACGTACCGCGCACTGGCCAAGGCGCTGCATCCCGATGCCCGGCCGACTGATCCCGCCGCCGCCGAACGCTTCAAGCGGGTGACGGTGGCGTACCGGGTGCTGGCCGACGTCGAGCGGAGGCGCGACTACGACCTCCGGCGCGCCCGCCGGCT
>JALZAA010000182.1 GCA_030948625.1 Actinomycetota bacterium | reverse complement strand
TCCTCAGTGTTCTGGATTCGTGCGCACAGTCACGCGCGCGCCAGTTGCCTCCTCCAGGTCGACGTAGCCGCTGTCGTCCTCGAAGCGACGGCTCTGGAGGTTGAGCAGCCGGACCGGCTCGTCGCCGAGCGGAAACGGCCCGTAGTGCCATGTGCCGCGTCGAAGGACCAGACAGTCGAGCGGGTCCAACAGGAAGGCACGCACCCGGTTGGCGTGCCAAGGAGTCGAGAAGTCGACGATTGCAGGTGCGACCGCGATGAGTGCCGCGCAGTTGAGTGGCATGAGCGCCTGGGTGTGCATGTCGTGGTGGTAGAGCCGGTTCACCACGAAGTCGTCGGCGTCGCGTTCGACCTCAGCGGGCGTGTGGGTGATGTAGTTGAGGTGCGCGTCCTGCCAGCTGAACTCGAGGGTGTGCATGCCCTCGTTGGGATCGTCGTCGGCCACGGGCACCCAACCGAACTCCGCCCACGACTCGGGCGTGAAGCGCTCGGCGTCGATCGTGATCGTCTCGCCCATGCCAGCCTCCCTGCCACTGGTTACGCTGACGTGCACGTCAGCATACGGCGAGGAGGCGACGATGGACGTGCGGTCGATCGAAGACGTGCCGCCGGTCGTCGAGCACAACGGCACCGTCCCCGTGTGGTGGCTGGTGAACCCGCGTGAGATGAAGGACATCACCGACGGCGGTTTCCTCGAGCTCGTGAGCGAGTTCGAGGTGTCGGGCGGCGGTCTGGTGGACCCGCATTCCCATCCGACGCACGAGTTCTATTACGTGACCTCAGGACGCGGGATCATGGAGATCGACGGCGAGGAGCGTGAGATCAAGCAGGGCGATCTGGTGCACATCCCTCCCGACATGGTGCACAGCCTGCGTCCCGTGAGCGACCACGCGCCGATCCACTGCTTCTGCTTCGCCGTCGGCGTCAAGGACGCCGCTGCGGTGAACTACAGCGAGCACTGACGCCGGCTTGGCGCGCGTCCTCGTCACGCGCCGGCTTCCCGCCGGCGGTCTCGACCCGCTCGTTGCAGCAGGCCACGAGCTGGTCCAGCGCGACGACGACCTGCCGTTCACGCACGACGAGCTCGTGCGCATGGCGCCCGACGTCGACGCCATCGTCTCCCTGCTGACCGACCGTATCGACGACGAGGTGCTGGCCGCGGGGGCGCCGCGCCTGAAGGTCGTGGCGAACGTCGCGGTCGGCTACGACAACATCGACGTCGCGGCCGCAGCCACGCACGGGATAGCCGCGTGCAATACCCCGGGCGTGCTGGACGAGACCACCGCCGACCTCGCGTTCCTGCTGATCCTGGCGGCGGCGCGGCGGGCGTGGCAGGCGGAGTCCGACCTCCGCGCCGGGAACTGGCCGGGCTGGGACATCGATCAGTACCTCGGGCGCGACGTGCACGGCGCGGTGCTCGCTGTCGTGGGCTTCGGGCGCATCGGGCAAGCCGTCGCCCGGCGGGCGGCCGGCTTCGGGATGGAGGTCCTGCACCACACCCGGCGGGACACGGGAGTGCCCGGCTGGCGCGGCGACCTCGACCGGCTGTTGGCCGACAGCGACATCGTCACGCTGCACGTTCCGCTGTCCGACACCACGCGGCATCTGATCGACGCCCGCCGCCTGCGACTCATGAAGCACGACGCCGTGCTGGTGAACACGTCGCGCGGCCCCGTCGTCGACGAGGAGGCCCTGGCGGACGCCCTCGATGAGGGGCAGATCTTCGCCGCCGGGCTCGACGTCTACGAGCGCGAGCCGGAAGTGCTTCCGCGGCTGCTCGCTTCCCCTCGCGCGGTGTTGCTGCCGCACATCGGCAGCGCGTCGCTCGCGACGCGCACGCGCATGGCGCAGGTCGCTGCGGAGTGCGTCTGCGCCGTGCTCGCCGGACAGAACGCGAGAAACGTCGTGCAACCAACGCCAAAGGAGCCATCGTGAGCGTCCGTCGAGTCGTCACCGGTCAAGACACCGAAGGAAAGTCGGTGTTCGTGAGTGACCAGCAGGTCGAGTCGTTCAAGTTGGACCTGATGCCCGGGCTGGAGTTCTTGAACGTGTGGGGCGGCGACGAGGCGCCGTCGCTCCCTGCCGACGGCACGCCGCCTGCTGCACCGGCGTACTTCCCGCCTGCCGGCGGCTACCGGTTCACGTTCGTCACGCTCCCGCCCGGAGGGTCGATGACGCTGCCCGAGGATTTCGACCTGGACAAGGCGATGGCCGAGGTCAACGAGAAGTTGCCGGGGATGATCGACCACATGGAGCCCGAGAACCCGGGCATGCACACGACCGACACAGTCGACCTCGACCTCGTGCTCTCCGGGGAGCTGTACCTCGAGCTCGACGACGGCGCCGAGGTGCAGTTGCGACCGGGCGACTGCGTCATCCAGAACGGCACAAGGCACGCGTGGCACAACCGGACGTCCGAGCCGTGCACGATGCTGTCGATCCTCGTGGGCGGGAAACGCGGCTAGGGCACGCCGCTACCGCCTGGACCGCAACGCCCCGGTGGAGAAGAGCTGAACTACTACGCCCTGTTGCCCTTGTTGTTTCTACGGACCTTCCGCTTCTGCTTTTTACCGGGCGGTCCACCAGAACCTCCGGCGTCCGTGTAATCCCTGCTTGTTCCCCGCGACTTCCGTTTCGCCACAGCCGCCAACGTACCGCCCGGTCAGATCCACTGGAGCGACCGGCACTCAAACTGGCGCTACCTGTCGCTTTCGTCGTCGATCGGCGAAGGGTCGATGCCAAGAAGCTCCAATGTGGTCTTGCCGTTGCGCAGCGCTTCGAACAGAGCCTGTTCCCGGGCGGCGCGGGTCTGGCCGGCGGCCAGCACATCGACGATCTGCGCGGCACGCACGACCGTCACGCCATCCGCGTCACCGACGAGCCAGTCGCCCGTGTGCACGTCAACCTCGCCCACGACCGCAGTCCCTCCGGTCGCGCCGGGCAGCTCTTTGGTCGCCCCGGGCAACGCGACGCCCGTGCTGAAGACGGGGAACCTGTGCGCTTCGAGGGCGGCGACGTCGCGCACGCAACCGTCGATGACGAGGCCTGTGATGCCACGCGCCATCGCCCCGGTTGTGAGCACCTCGCCCCAGTAGCCGAGCTCGCGCTCTATCCCCACCTCGACGGCGAGGGCGCTGCCGCGCGGCGCTCGCGCCACGGCCGCGTGGATCGCGAGGTTGTCGGCTGACGTGCAGCGCACGGCGAACGCGGGCGCCGCGAGGCGTGCTCCCGGCCAGACGGCCCGGACGCGGGATCGCATCGGCCGGCCGCCCGATTCGCCGAGCGTCGCGGCTCCCAGGCTCGAGAGCTGCTCGCCGGGTTCGGGCATCGAAGCGTCCTCGGGAATTGGCGGAGGGAGAGGGATTTGAACCCTCGAGGGCGTGAGCCCTACTCGCTTAGCAGGCGAGCACCTTCGGCCGCTCGGTCATCCCTCCGGGCCGACCCATGCTACCGGCGCGCGGTCACGCGGCGTCCGGGTCAGGATGCGTTCGTGACGTGCGCGTCGAGTCGTTCGAGCGTCTGCGTCATCGCCTTCTCGGCCCGCTTCGGCCACCCCGTCGCCATGATGTACAGACGCGTGCCGAGGATCGCGGTGGACCAGTCGTACGTCTCGCGCACCCGCGTGCCCTCGTCGACAGGCGCCAGCTCATAGCGCCAACGGTGACCACCGATGTGCCGCCACGCGATCCGGTGACCGTCCTCGAACTCGACGACCGTGTTGGTGATCCCGTACGGCACGCCCAGCTTCATCGACATGCCGAACTTCGCGCCGAGCGAGAGCCGCTCCGGCTGCTCGCCGCGCGTGTGCTTGACCGTGCCGGACCCGTCGATCACCGGATGCTGCGAGGGGTCGGCCAGGACGTCGAAGATCTTCTCCGGGGGCGCGGCGATCACACGCTCCACCGACACCGCCTGTGGATGCTCGCCCATCCGGCGGAGGGTACCGTCACCGGCATGGATCCCGCCGAGGCGCTGGACGAGATCGCGACGCTGCTCGAGCGTCGACGGGCTGCGACGTACAAGGTGCAGGCGTTTCGCCGTGCGGCCGACGCCGTCCGCGACACGCCCGTCGAGGAGCTGCAGGATCTCGCAGCGCGCGGACGCCTCCAGGACCTGCCCCGCGTTGGCAGCAGCACCGCGAGCGTGATCGAGCAGGCGGTCGCAGGCGAGGTGCCCGAGTATCTGGCCCGCCTGAGGTCCGAGGGCGCGCCCGACGTGGGGCCGGGGGCGCCGATCTGCGCCGCGCTGCGCGGCGACCTCCACCTGCACTCCGACTGGTCCGACGGAGGCTCGCCAATCGACAAGATGGCTCGGCACGCCGCTGAGATGGGCCACGAGTACATGGCGCTGACCGATCACTCGCCGACGCTCAAGGTGGCCAAGGGGCTCACCGCCGAGCGCCTGCGCCGCCAGCTCGAGGTCGTCGCCGAGCTCAACGAGGAGATGGCACCCTTCCGCATCCTCACCGGCATCGAGGTCGACATCCTCGAGGACGGCACGCTCGACCAAGAGGAGGACCTGCTCGCGCAGCTCGACGTCGTCGTCGCGAGCCTGCACTCCAAGCTGCGCATGCCCGCGCAACCCATGACCGACCGCATCGTCGCGGCCATCGCGAACCCCCACTCCGACATCCTCGGGCACTGCACCGGTCGGATGGTGCTCGGCCGGGGCCGGCCCGAGTCGGAGTTCGACTCGCAGCTGGTGTTCGGCGCCGCCGCGCACTTCGACAAGGCCGTCGAGATCAACTGCCGCCCCGAGCGTCTCGACCCGCCGATGCGGTTGCTGAAAGAGGTCGTCGCCTCCGGGTGCAAGGTGTCGATCGACAGCGACGCGCACGCGCCCGGGCAGCTCGAATGGCAGCCCTACGGTTGCACACGAGCTGCCGAGGCCGAGGTGCCCGTCGAGCGCATCGTGAACACGTGGGAGCGCGACGACCTGCTCGCGTGGACCGCGTCGCACGAGGCAGCCTGATCGTCGTGCCCGACGCGGCTGCGTCTCCGATCCCCGATGGGTCGATGCACCTGCAACCGATCAGCGCGAAGGCAATCCTGCTCGGCAGCGGCCCGCGCTTCGCCCGCGACGCATTCGGGCCCGTCGCCGCGTTCTACGTGCTGTGGAAGCTCTGGGGGCTCGTTCCGGGGATCGTCGCCGCCACGATCGTCGCGCTGCTGTCGTACCGGTACGAGCGTCGGCAACAGCGTCCGGGGCTCGTCGTGCGGCTCTCGCTCGCCTTCGTCGCCGTCCAAGCGGTCGTCGGCCTGTGGACGGGAAGCGCCGAGATCTACCTCGCGATCCCCGTTTTCGCGAACGCGGGATACGGGCTGGCGTTCATCGGATCGACGCTCATCGGCCGGCCACTCGCGGGGGTGTTCGCCGAGGAGCTGTTCCCGCTTCCGGACGAGGTGCGGGCGTCGCGCACACACCGGCGCATCTTCGGGCACATCTCGCTCGCGTGGGGCGTGTACATGGTCACCCGCTCCGCGCTGAGGCTCTTCGTGCTGGTGGCCTTCGGCGTCGACCTCTTCGTGGCCGTCGGGTTCGTCACCGGATTCCCGGTCACCATGGCGCTGATGTCGTGGTCGATCTGGTACGGCGTGCGGAGCTTCCGCCGCAGCGACGAGTGGGGCCCCGCGATCGCCGCACTGGAAGAAGCGGCGCTCGAAGCCGAGTTCGACGCCGAGGACAAGCCGACCGCTTAGGTCGGCGCCTCGTCGAGCCAGACGATCGCGCCCTCCCACGGACCCAGGGTCAAGGCTCCCTCGACGCGCTCGCCGTCGCGCTCACGCTGCGTCGCGATCCTCACCATTCCGTTCGGTACCTGCAGCTCGGCCGGATCATCACCCAGGTTGAGGGCGACGACCGTCCGTTCGCCGCGGCGCCACGCCCACAGGCCGCCCTCCGCGGCGAGCCGCGCGTAGGCGCCTGTGCGGAGATCCGGCACCGCGGCCCGTAGGCCGATCAGGTCGCGGCACAGCGACAGCATCGACTCGGGGTCTCGACGCTGGTCCTCGACGTTGCAGCCGACCGAATCGCCGAACGGCAGCCACGGTTCCACGCCGGGCTCGGTGAACCCGGCACCCGGCGCGGGCGACCACTGCATCGGCGTCCGCTCGGGGTCGCGCCCGTACACCGGGTACAGCCGCTTGCCCACCGGGTCCTCGAGACGTTCCTTCGGCACATCGGTGTCCGGCATGCCCAGCTCGTCGCCGTAGTAGAGGAACACGCTCCCGGGCAGCGTGAGCAGCATCATCAGGGCGCCGCGTAATTTCGACGCGTCCCCCTCGCACCACCGGCTCGGGAAGCGATAGACGTCGTGATTGCCGCCCGTCCACACGGGCCACGAGCCGGCAGGGATCCTGCCGAGCGTGCTCTCGACGATCTCGCGCATGGAATCGGGCTCGAAGCGCGAGTGCACGAGCAGGAAGTTGAACGCCAGGTGCAGCTCGTCACCCTGTCCGTAGAACGCGAGCATCGTGTCGGTGTCGAAGACGTGCGTCTCGCCGACGAGGATGCGAGGCGTGTCGTACGAATCCGCGATCGACCGCCATCGCCGGATGACGTCGTGTACCTCCGGCCGGTTGCCGTTGTAGATCTGGCGCTGACCTGTCACCTGCACCATCCAGTGGTCGTCCTTGGTGGCAGGCGGGTTGTCGCGCAGCAGCTTGTCCTTGACGATCATGTGCACGACGTCGATGCGGAAGCCGGCCACGCCGCGGTCGAACCAGAACCGCAGGATCCGGTCGAACTCGTCGCGCACTTCCTCGTTCCACCAGTTGAGGTCGGGCTGCGCGGGAAGGAAGTTGTGCAGGTAGTACTGGCCGGTGGTGTCGTCGAGCGTCCACGTCGAATCGGCGAAGCCGCTGGTCCAGTTGTTCGGCGGGGACCCGTCGGGCTTGGGATCGGCCCACACGTACCAGTCCCGCTTCGGGTTGTCGCGCGAGGAGCGTGACTCCTCGAACCATGCGTGCCTGATGCTGGTGTGGTTCGGCACCAGGTCGAGCATCACCTTGATCTTGCGGTGGGCGGCGGCCGCGATCAGCGCGTCGACGTCGTCGAGCGTGCCGAGGACGGGCTGTACGCCGGTGAAGTCGGCGACGTCGTAGCCCCAGTCGGCGTCGGGCGACACGGTGACCGGGTTGAGCCAGATGCCGTCGATGCCGAGCCACGCCAGATGGTCGAGGCGATCGACGATCCCCGGCAGGTCGCCGACGCCGTCAGCGTTCGAGTCTGCGTACGAGCGTGGATAGACCTGGTAGAGGACGCCTTCCTTCCACCAGCGGTCCTGCTCGTCGGCCACGGAGGCGGAGCGTACGTCGGCCTCCGGTCCGGACCCTGGCCCCAGGCGGCCCGGGGGCGGGGAGGTTGAACCATATGCCGAGCTTGAGTAGCTTTCGCCGGTCCCTCGGGTGCCTAGGAGGTCTGGATCTGATGAGGCGAATCATCGCGGTGCTTGGACTCGTGGCGGTCGGTGCGTTCGGCACCGCTGCCGTCAGTCAGGCGCAGGGAGCCGGCAACAACGTCGTTCGCGTCACCAAGCAGGTCGTCGGGACGCCGCCGCCCGGCACCACGTTCCACGTGGTGGTGGAGTGTTACGACAAGAACGACAGCCAGAGCGACCCGGACCTGGGGGGAACCCCCGTGGTGTCGAACCTGTTCTTCGACGCGTCGGGCAGCCCCTCGCCGCAAGAGGTCGAGTCGGCGGAGCACGACTTCTGCCGAATCAGCGAACCAGGTACGGGCGGAGCGTCATCGGTCTCCATCGTCCCGCCGACCACGAACTTCTCCCAGGGAGAATCCGACTCTTGTGGCACCGAGAACAACCACACCTGCGACGTGACCGTCACCAACACCTTCGGGCCGGGGCCGACACCGCCACCGCCACCGCCACCGCTCGAACCGGATGGGAACGGCGGAGCCGGCCAGGGCGCAGCGGGCGCAGCCCGTGCGGTCGTCGGACAAGCACGCTTCACCGGCTGACATTCGAGGCCGCGTGAGCGGTCAGCACGAGACTAAGAGAGCGAGCACCCGTCGAGGGTGCT
>JALZAA010000174.1 GCA_030948625.1 Actinomycetota bacterium | reverse complement strand
GCCTGCCCCGCTGGACCGCAGCCGACCGGCCGATCGCGGACACCGACGTCGTCCTGTGGCACACGTTCGGCCTGACGCACATCCCGCGCCCGGAGGACTGGCCGGTCATGCCGGTGGAGTCGACGGGGTTCGTGCTCGTGCCGGTCGGCTTCTTCGACCGCAACCCCGCCCTCGACGTCCCGCCGTCAGCCGAGCACTGCGACCCGTAGCGCTCAGCCGCGAGCGGGCGAGCCGGACCGCTCGAACGCCACGCAGCACTGTCCCGGCCGGGGATCGAGCCGAGGGCGAACCGCGCCTGTGCCGAGTGACTCCGTAACGCCCTCCATGACCGCGAGGTTCATGCCGCACACCAGGTCACGGTGCTCGGAGGCGAGGCTGTCGAACGGGCAGTTGCGCAATCGGATCGTGCGATCGTCGTCGTCGTACGGCTCGTACCCCCGCTCTTCGAGCACGTCGACGAGGCAATGGACGAGCTCATCCGACGTCGCGTCGCCACATCGACGCGATACCTCGGCTCCGATCTCCGTACCGAACGTGCGCGCGACGCGTGCCACCGCGGCCCGCCCGCGCTCGTCATCCTCGACTGCCTCCGCCAGCAGGCGAGCGGCGAGCTCGTAGTCGCGCGGCGGCAAGCTGACCTCGAACTGCGCCGCTGATCGCACGTACAGCTTCGCCGGCCGTCCCGCTCCTGGCCCTTGACGCTGGGTCAGCCGCTCGTACCGAGGCTCGAGCAACCCATCGTCCACGAGCCGGTCGAGGTGGTACGCGGCGAGCGACCGGCTGATGCCCACCGCGCGCGCCGCGGCGTCGCGCCCGACCGGGTCGCCGGCCGCAACGACGTGGCGATAAAGCGCGCGCCGCACCGGGTCGGCGAGGCCGCTGATGCCCTGCAGGTCGTCGGGGTGGTCGGCCATGTCCGAAGTCTAATACCAATCCGACTTGACAATAGAGTCCCCGCTCTCTAGCGTCAGCGTCCGTTGGTTTTACAAACCCCATCAAGGAGGCAAGTGCATGGTCACTACCGCAGCCCGCCCGCAATCCCGGGAACGGACGAGCGCGTCGCCGTCGCGACGGCGTCTCGACGTGAGAGACCCGGCGGCCCAGGCGTTCCTGGTCCTCTGGGTCGGGTTCATCGCCGCGCCGATCCTGTTCGGGTTGGACAAGTTCTTCGGCGTCCTCGTCGACTGGAACGTCTACCTCGCGCCTGAGATCAACGACCTCGTTCCCGGCAACGCCCACCAGGCGATGCTGGCGGTGGGCGTGATCGAGATCGTCGCCGGCCTTCTCGTCTTCGTCCGGCCCCGTGTGGCCGCGTACGTGGTGACGGCCTGGCTCGGGGCGATCATCGTCAACCTGTTGCTCCTCGGCGACTACTACGACATCGCCCTGCGCGACTTCGGGCTGCTGTTGGGCGCGCTCGCTCTGGCCCGGCTCGCCGCGGCGTTCCCGCACCCGGTCTGGGAGCGGCAGCGATGAGCGGCACGGCGCAGATCGTCGTCGTCGGCGGCGGCCTGGCCGGCGCGCGGGCGGTCGAGACCCTCCGTGACGAGGGATTCGACGGCAGCGTCGTGCTCGTGGGGGAGGAGCCGGTCCGGCCGTACGAGCGGCCGCCGCTCTCGAAGGACGTGCTCCAGGGTGCGAAGAGCGAAGACGAGGTCTTCGTGCACGACGACGACTGGTACGACACCCACGACGTCGACCTGCGAACAGGGACCCGAGCGCGGGCGTTGGACGTCGACCGCCGCACCGTCGAGCTCGACGACGGGAGCGCGCTGCGATACGACCGCTTGCTGCTCGCGACCGGGTCCAAGGCGCGCTCGTTGCGTGTGCCCGGCAGCGACCTTCCCGGCGTCCATCTCCTTCGGACCCTGGCCGACACGCGGCGGCTGGATGCAGCGCTGCAGTCGGCGTCGCATGTAGTGGTCGTGGGTGCGGGGTGGATCGGCACCGAGGTCGCGGCGTCGGCACGCACGATCGGCCGCGACGTGACGCTCGTGGGTCGGGGAACCCATCCACTGGAGCGGGTGGTCGGCTCGGACGTCGGCGCCGTCTACGGCGACCTCCACCGAGACCGCGGCGTCCGGCTCGTGATGGGCACCGACGTCGGGTCCGTACGGGGTGCCGGCCGCGTCGAAGAGGTGCGAACCGCCGATGGCCAGGTGCTGCCCTGCGACCTGGTCGTGGCCGGCGTCGGCGCGTCGCCGCGCGTCGATCTCGCCGAGGCTGGCCGCCTCTCGGTGAACGACGGGGTCAGGACGGATCAGCGCCTGCACACGAGCGCGAACTGGGTGTACGCAGCCGGCGACGTCGCTGCGGCCTGGCACCCGATACTCCGTCGGCGCCTACGAGTCGAGCATTGGGCCAACGCCGGCCATCAAGGACGGGTCGCGGCGCGCAACATGCTCGGTGCCGGCCTCACGTACGACCGGATCCCGTACTTCTACTCGGACCAGTTCGACGTCGGTATGGAGTACTCGGGGTACGCGCCCGAGTGGGACGAGGTTGCCTTCCGGGGAACCCCGGCGCAGCGTGAGTTCGTCGCCTTCTGGCTCCACGACCGTCGCGTGGTCGCGGGGATGAACGTCAACGTCTGGGGCGTCGCCGAGTTGATTCAGGAGCTCGTACGTTCCGGTCGCGTCGTCGATCCCGTCAAGCTCACCGACCCGCGCGTCCCGCTCGAGGACATGGGCCAGCTTGCGGCCTGATCGAGGCCGGCTACTGAGAGCGCTCTAGTCCTCTTCGAGGATGTAGCGAGGGCCGGGGCCACGTTCGGCGGCCTCGTCACCGGGGTTCACGAGGCGGCACAGGCGCAGCGACAGGCAGCCGCAGCCGATGCATCCGGTGAGCCGGTCGCGGAGCCGCTCGAGCAACGCGATCTGCGCGTCGAGGCGCGGTCCCCAGGAGGCCGACAG
>JALZAA010000155.1 GCA_030948625.1 Actinomycetota bacterium | reverse complement strand
CTGCCGCCGCGCCCCGCCCGTCGACATGCACCCGCTGGTCGCGTTCGGCGAGCGCATCCTCGCCGTCATCCAGCCCGCGCCACACCGAGCCGGCCGCGCGTAGGCGGAGCGCGGCTTCGGCCGGCCACGGCCCCATCGCCACCAGCACCGCGCCGCGCTCGCGCGCCCGCGCTTGCAGGCGCCGTGCGTCACCGACACGGGCGAACGCCGGCACCTCGGTGAGGACGACGCTGATCCCGTCGAACAAGGCCGCCACCACCACCGCCCAGCGAGCCGGGGGCACCCGGCGGACGACAGCGAACCGATCCAGCACGACCCCCGCCTCGCGCGCCGCGAGCCCGCCCAGGCTGGCGTCGAGCTCCACCGCGGCGGCCCATTCACCTGCAGCCGTGGCCGCCGCCGCGAGCTGGAACGCGACCGACGTGGCCCCCGCGCCGGGGTCGCCGTCGACGGCCACCACCGTGCCGCGCTGGAGCGCGCGTCCCGGCAGCAGGTCGCCCACCGGGCCGGGCACGGCAAGGACGCGCTCGCCGGCCAGTACGACGGGCCGGGCGCGGCGGGCGGCCCGGTCGAGGAGCTCGCGGGACTGCTCGTCCCGCCGGGGAAGTGCCGCCAGGGCCACGGCCCGACCCTAGCGAACGTGTGTTCGACCCGCCAAGCCGCCGGGTCCGCGCCCTCTACTTCTGCGGCTCGGGGGGCGGCTTGACGTCGATGCCGAGGGCTTTCAGCGACTCGGGTGACCAACCGGCTTCGTCGCCGTAGTAGCCGAAGAGGTGCTCGATCGTCTCCGCGACCTCGGGCTCGAGCTCGGTCCAGCGCTCGGGCGGCGCCTCGACCGTCACCACGCTCGAGTAGATCGTCACCCGCGTGGCGCCCAGGTCGAACAGGCGCCGGGCGAGCACGTCCGGCGGCCGGTCACCGGCCGTGTCTTCGGCCGTGTGGTAGCGCTCGATCTCCATGCCCGTGAGTGACCGGTTGAGATCGAAGAGGCGAACCGACGGCGACGCGCCGGGTCGGGCGGTGACGGTGATCGGCTGGCCCAATTCTCCTCCTAGTCGCCGTCGCAAGCTCCGGCTTTCCGGGAACGGTCGGCAAGCCGCCGTTCCCGCCGGAGACTACGGGGTGCGACCCAGCAGCTCGAGCAACGAGGTCTGGCGGTCTGCGCCGGGCTCCGGCTCGTGATCGGCGCCGAACACCCCGCTGCCCAGCAGCAGGTCCTTCTGGGGCTCGATGACAGCCCAGCACGTTTCGACGAGCTCCGGATCCAGCTTCGTGTCCTGGCGGGTGGCCTTGGCGACGTCCCAGCCGTGGATGAGCACGTCGATGAAGCGATGTCCGAGGTACACCTCGCCGGGGACCGGTCCGTACGACACCGCGCACGGCGCCTCCATCGCGCCGGCAGCATGGAACGCCTCGCTCGCGGCACGGGCCGACTGGTCGTAGGCGGCGACGGCGTCCGCGCCGAGCACGTCGCCGTCGAGGCGGTCCCCGACTTCCTCGATCGCCTTGCCTCGCGCCAGCTCACCCGCCCAGAAGTTGCCGCTCACGATGTGGTTGACGAGCTCGCGCACGTCCCAGCCCTCGCACGGCGACGGGCCGTTCCACTGGTTCTCACCGACGCCGGCGACGTAGTCACGCGTCACTGCGAGCGCACGGTCGTGCAGCTCGGGTAGGCCCTGCGCCATGTTGCAACCCCCTCAGAACAAGCGGCCGGGCGGCGGCGGGACGCCCCGCCAGCACAACCCGTCCATGAAGATCCACGAGCGTCGGTGGATGGCACTCGGTCCGCACCACGCCAGCGCCGACTTGTGCACGGGCGCCGGATAGCCGACGTTCGACTCGAACTCGTACGCCGGGTAGTGCTCGGCCTCGGCGCGCATCAGCGCGTCGCGCGTCACCTTGGCGACGCATGACGCCGCCGCGACCGCGAGCGAGGTCGAGTCGCCGCGTATGACCGTCGTCACCCGGGAGCCGAGGGCCAGGTAGTCGTGGTTGCCGTCGAGAATGATGCGGTCGGGCTCGTACCCCTGGTCGGCGAGCTGGGACAGGGCGCGGTGACCGGCCGCGCGCAAGGCGGCGGTCATGCCCAGCGCGTCGCACTCCTCGTACGACGCGTGGCCGACGCCGATCGCGACGGCCCAGCCCAACACGCGCTCGGCAACGACCTCGCGCTCTTGCCGTGTGAGCTCTTTCGAGTCACGCACACCGCGGAGGTGCTCGGGCGGCGGCACGAGTGCCGCCACCGTGACGGGACCGGCCCAGGCGCCGCGCCCGACCTCGTCGATGCCGACGACCGTGCGCTCGCCCGCCCCCCAGCACCGGCGCTCGAGCCGCAGCGTGGGCGGCCGGGCCCGGACTGCCGGCGCGTCGGTCCCCGGCTTGGGTACCGGGGGGGCGGGAGGCGACGCGACCATTCCGGCGAACCTACCAAGCGGACTCGCCGCCGAGGCGCACTCCTCTTCCAGTCCTGGTCACGTGGCTGTTACCGTGCGCCCGTGGAGCAGGGCACCCGGGTCGAAGTGCGGTCGCGCTTCGACGAGCGGTGGGCGCGTGGGTTCGAAGTCGCCGAGATCGTCGACGAAGGTGAGGCCGCGCGCTACAAGCTCCGCCGCCGTTCCGACGGATCAGTCCTCCCGGCGCTGTTCGTCGACGACGAGGTGCGCGAGGAGAAGAAGCGCTCGATGTGGTGGATCGCCTGACGGCGAATCGCTAAACGGCGCCCTTGAGGCTCTCGACCAGCTCCTCGACCGAGATCGCCTGGTAGGTCGTCGTGCGCATCGTCCCCCGCGCGGCGAGCGTGATCGCGGCCCGCGCCATCGTCGCCTCGTCGGGCGCCTCGATGACGTTGAGGAAGTCGTACTGGCCCAGGAGCGCGTACTGGACGACGACCTTCAGGCCCATCCCCTCGACTTCTTGCGTGACCTCGCTGATTCGCTCGGGATGCTCTCGAACAGTTGCCCAACCGTCGGGCCCGAGCGTCGTGAGCATGACGTACGTCGGCATCGGTCTCCCCCAGTCGCCGTCGGCGCGGGCGAAGCCTACCGACGTGCTTCCAAGCGGGCGATGTTGCTCGCTTCGCCCGGATCGGACTCGGTGGTGAACCAGGCGTCGAGCAGCTCGCCCGCCACATCGGGGGTCGTGAGCCGCAGGCCCATCACCAACACGTTGGCGTCGTTCCATTTGCGCGCGCCGGCGGCGGTAGCGGCATCCGTGCACAGTGCGGCCCGCGCTCCGGGCACCTTGTTGGCAGCGATGGACGCGCCCGTCCCCGTCCAGCAGAACAGGACGCCGCTGTCGGCCTCACCCTTGGCGACGAGCTCGCCCACGCGCTGGCCGACCTCGGCCCACTCGATCGACTCGCCGCCTGGGGGACCGACGAGCAGGACGTCGTAGCCGCGCTGCTCCAGGTCGGCGGCCACCGCGTCGGTCACCGTCGTCTTCTCGTCCGACCCCAGCACGACCTTCATCGGCTCTCCCGTTGGCCGCGTCGTGGTCGAGCATACGGCGGCGCTCGGCGGCGGAGTTCGTGGCGCGCTAGACAGGCGGCCTTGGACCGGCGGGAGTTCCTGCGGCGGACGGCGCAACTGGGCGGGGCGGTCGCACTCGGTGGACCGACGCTCGCCGCGGGCACGCGCGGCGCGGCCGGCCGGTTCGCCACCGACGACTTCAGCTCGATGCTCGACCACCCGGTGAAGGAGTCGCCGATCGACACCGTCGTCGTGGTGATGATGGAGAACCGCTCCTTCGACCATTACTTCGGGTGGCTCGCCGCGGACCAGAAGTACATCGAGCGAGGCAAGCGTCAGTATGGAAAGCGGTTCAGGGTCGACGGCAAGCAGAAACAGGCGTTCCCCGCGCCGGACGGCACGAGCGTCCAAACGGCGCCGCTGCTGACGAATCCTGGGGAGGCGAACCCGTACCGCGGCTGCGGCCATCCCGACCCGGGCCACAGCTGGACTGCAGGTCGCGCCCAGCGCGACGGAGGTTTTCTCGCTCCCGGCAGCGGCAACGACGCGTTCGCGCTCGGGTTCTACGGCGGCGATGCGATGCCGTTCACGTCGCAGCTGGCGCGTGAGTTCACGGTCTTCGACCGGTGGCACGCGTCGATCCTCGGCCCGACGTACCCCAACCGCGCGTACCTGCATTCGGCCCAGTCGGGCACGTACATGACCAACACGCTGCCCTTCGCGACCGGCGGGTACGACTGGCCCACGATCTGGGAGCGCCTCGCCGGGGCGGGCGTGTCCGCGGGCTACTACTACACGGACCTCCCTGTCCTCGCGCTCTGGGGTGGGCGGCTGGACAACTTCGAGCGCCCGATCGACCAGTACTTCACGGACGCGCAGCAGGGCAACCTGCCGAAGGTGACGTTCGTCGACCCCGCGTTCTTGAGCGACAACCGCACCGACGACCATCCGCGCGCCGACATCCGGGCGGGCCAGCGGTTCATGCGCGATGTGTTCACCGCGTTCGCGCGGTCGAAGCAATGGAGGCGCGGTGCGTTCGTGCTCATGTACGACGAATGGGGCGGCTTCTACGATCACGTGAAGCCCCCGGTGCTTCCCGACGACCGCGCGAACCCAGTCGACTCGGAGA
>JALZAA010000145.1 GCA_030948625.1 Actinomycetota bacterium | reverse complement strand
CGGCGCACGACGCGCGGACAGCACGCCGCCGCCCGACGCGCCGACGCGTGAGCCACCGCCGGACGCGAGCGGGCCCGTTCGCCTTCCGCACTGGACCGAGCCGCCCACCGGCGAGGTGCCACAGATCATCACCGGCGAGCACCCGCAGACGAGCGTCGGTGACGACCTCGACGCGTTGGCGCCGACCAGCGGGCAGACGCCCCGGTACCGGACGGAGTCCAGCGACTGGGCCGAGGGCGACTTCTCCGACCCCGAGGTGCTGCGCGACGACGCCGAGGCGCTCGGCGCGCTGAGCGAGAACGACGTCCTCGACGACGACGCCGACTTCGAAGAGCAGGTGGCAGCGCGCCGCCGCGGAGGTCCCGGTCGACGCCGTCCCCCGCGCCCACCTCGACGGGGCACGCTCGAGGAGGAGGAGCCCGCGGCCGAGGAACCGGACCGCGCGCCGCCCGATCTCATCACCCGGGTCCTCACCGGAGTGGCGATCGCGGTCGTCGCCCTCATCGTGCTCAAGCTCGGGCGCGTGCCGACCACGGTCATGGTCTCGATCATCGTGGGGGCTGCGGCGTTCGAGCTGTACGAGGCGTTCCGGCGCGCCGGCTATCACCCGGCCACCGTGCTCGGGCTTCTCGGCTGCTTGTCGATCGTGCCGATTGCGTATTCGAACGGCGTCGACGCGTTCCCGCTCGTCATCGGCCTCGTCGTGGCGTTCACGATGCTGTGGTACATGGCCGAGGTCGTCAAGGCGCGGCCCATCGTCAACATCGCGATCACGCTGTTCACGTTCGTGTACATCGGGGTGTTCGGCGCGTTCGCCGGTCTGCTGCTCAGCTTGCCTGACGGGACCGGGCTCATCCTCGGGGTTGCGATCTGCGCGATCGCCTACGACGTCGCCGGCTACTTCATCGGCACGCAGTTCGGTCGGAGCCGGATGTCGCCGCGCCTGTCGCCCAACAAGACATGGGAGGGCCTGTTCGGCGGCATGATCGCGTCGGTGGTGCTCGGCGGGATCCTCGGCAGGGTGCTGACACCGTGGAACGGCAAGATCAGCCACGGGCTCGCGCTGGGCCTGGTCGTCGCCATCCTGGCTCCCATCGGCGACCTGTGTGAGTCGATGGTGAAGCGCGATCTCGGGATCAAGGACCTCGGCTCGATCCTGCCCGGTCACGGCGGGGTGCTCGACCGTTTCGACGCGATGCTCTTCTGCCTCCCGGCCGTCTACTACTTGGCCGTTCAGCTCAACCTCGGATGACCCGGGCGACGAACGTCGTCCTGCTCGGATCGACGGGGTCCATCGGGACACAGGCCCTCGACGTCATCGCGTCGCACCGCGACCGCTACCGGGTCGTCGCGCTCGCTGCGGGCCGGAACACGGAGCTGCTCGCGCAGCAGGCATCGACGTTCGGAGTGCCGCCCGAATTGGCGCGCAGCGGTTTGGACGATGCGCGCTCGCTGGCCGAGCTGGCGTCCCTGCCCGACGCCGATGTCGTGCTCAACGCCGTCGTCGGCTTCGCCGGTCTCCCGGCCACGCTCGCCGCGCTCGAGCACGGCAAACGACTCGCCCTCGCCAACAAGGAGAGCCTGATTGCCGGCGGCCCTGTCGTCGCCAAGGTGCGCGGTCGGGGCGGCGGCGAGATCATCCCCGTCGACTCGGAACACTCCGCCGTGTACCAGGCGCTGCGCGCGGGCGCGCCGCGTGAGGTGCGTCGCGTGCTGCTCACCGCGAGCGGTGGCCCGTTCCGGGGCAAGTCCCGCGCCGAGCTCGAGAGGGTCACCGTTGCCGACGCGCTGCAGCATCCGACGTGGACGATGGGCGCCAAGATCACGATCGACTCGTCGACGCTCATGAACAAAGGCCTCGAGGTGATCGAGGCCCACGAGCTGTTCGGGGTCGATTTCGACCACGTCGACGTCGTCGTCCACCCTCAGTCGATCGTGCACGGCATGGTCGAGTTCACCGACGGCGCCACGATCGCCCAGCTGTCGCACCCGGACATGCGACTGCCCATCGGGCTGGCGCTCGGAGCGCCGGACCGGCTCGACCAGTCGTTCGGCGCCATCGACTGGGCGCAGCTCAGCGCGCTGACGTTCGAGACGCCCGATCTCCAATCTTTCCCGTGCCTGCGCCTCGCCTACGAGGCCGGGCGCGCCGGCGGGGGCGCCCCGGCGACCCTCAGCGCCGCCAATGAGGTGGCGGTGGACGCCTTCCTGGGCGGCCGTCTCCCGTGGCTCGGCATCGCGGACGTGGTTCGAGAGGTAATGCAGCGGGGAACAGGGAACGTCGACGGGGTCGAAGACGTTCTCGAAGCGGACCGGGCCGGGCGAGAGCGCGCCCTCGAGGCGGTGGAACGGAGAAGCGCAGCGTGAAGGATCCTCTCGAGGACACGAGCGCCGAGGTCACGCGCCGCGGCGCCGGCGTCTCCTTCCTGATCCTGCTGCTCGGGCTGATCGCGCTGGCGATCCTCCGCCCGTCGACCATCGACACGCTGGCGATCATCTTCGGGATCGTGGCGCTGATCATGGCGCACGAGGCCGGCCACTATTTCACCGCCAAACGCGCCGGCATGAAGGTCACCGAGTTCTTCCTCGGCTTCGGCCCCCGCGTGTGGTCGGTGCGTCGCGGCGAGACCGAATACGGGATCAAGGCCATCCCCGCCGGCGGGTACGTCCGCATCGTCGGCATGACGAACCTCGAGGAGGTCGATCCCGCCGACGAGCCCCGGACGTACCGACGGGCGAAGTTCAGCAAGCGCATCACCGTGGTGGTCGCCGGCGTGTCCGTGAACATCGTGCTGGCGTACTTCCTCCTCTTCGGCGCGATCGCGGGGCAAGGCGTCCCCAAGCTGACGACCATCGTCGACGACGTCGTCGCCGACTCCCCGGCACGGGCCGCCGGCCTCCAGAAAGGTGACCGCATCGTGGCGGTCGAGGGGCAGCGCGTGAACAACTGGCAGGACCTGCCCCAGACGATCAAGGACCGCGCCGGCGTGCCCACCAGGTTCACGATCGACCGCAACGGCACGCTCGTGGAGCTCACGATCACGCCCGAGGCGCGCAGCAAGACCGACAGCAGCGGCTTCATCGGCGTCAGCCCGAGATCGGTGTACGAGCGGTTCTCGATCGTTGGCTCGTTCCGCCAGTCGTTCGTCGTGATGTGGGACACCACCAGGGCCACGGGCGAGGGCCTCGGCCGGTTCTTCTCACCGGCAGGTCTCGAGAACTACAGCAAGAACTTCACCGGTGACGCGCCAAAGTCGGGGAGCCCGTCGTCGTCTGATCGCCCGGTGTCGATCATCGGCATCGTCGACGTCGGCGGCCAACTCGTCGGAGGCAACATCTGGGCGCTGTTCGGGCTGCTCGGCGTCATCAACCTCATCGTCGCCCTCTTCAACCTGATCCCGTTGCCGCCGTTCGACGGCGGCCATGCGGCCGTTGCCATTTACGAGCAGATCGCCTCGAAGGTCCGTCGCCGCGAGGTGCGCGTCGATTACCGCAAGCTCATTCCTGTCACCGCGATCGTGCTCATCGTGTTTCTCACCCTGGGCCTGTCGGCCATGTTCCTCGACGTGCGCAGGATCCTCACCGGATCTTGACGACGCACGAGCCCGAGCTTGCGAGGGCGACCACCTAGGCTGAGGTGCGATGTACGAGCGCCGTATGACCCGGCAGATCCACGTCGGCGCCGTGCCCGTCGGCGGCGGCGCACCGGTCTCGGTGCAGTCGATGACGACCACCAAGACGGCCGACGTCGACGGCACGCTGACCCAGATCTACGCGCTCGCGGCCGCCGGCGCCGACATCGTGCGCTGCACCTGCAACGAGGAGGAGGCGGCGGAGGGCCTGGCGCAGATCGTCCCCCGGTCGCCCGTGCCGCTCGTGGCCGACATCCACTTCCAGTACCGGCTGGCGCTGGCGGCGATGGAGGCGGGCGTGCAGGCGCTCCGCCTGAACCCGGGCAACATCCGCAAGCCCGAGCAGATCAAGACCGTGGCGCGCGAGGCCAAGGACCGCGGGCTGCCCATCCGGATCGGCGTCAACGCCGGCAGCCTCGATCCCGACATCGCGCAGCAACACGGTGGCGCGACGCCCGAGGCCTTGGTGGCCTCGGCGCAGCGGGAGCTCGCGTACTTCGCCGAGGTCGGCTTCGACGACGTCAAGATCTCGGTGAAGTCGTCGAACGTGCCGGTGATGATCGATGCGTACCGCCTGCTCTCCGAGACCGTGGACGCTCCCCTGCACCTCGGCGTGACCGAGGCGGGGCCGCTGCCGGGAGGACTGGTCAAGTCGACAGTGGGCATCGGCACGCTGCTCGCCGAGGGCATCGGCGACACGATCCGCTTCTCGCTGACCGCCGACCCCGTCGAGGAAGCGCGCGCAGGGCGCCAGCTTCTCGAGACGCTCGGGCTCCGCGAGCGCAAGGGCCTCGACCTGATCGCGTGCCCGTCCTGTGGGCGCGCCGAGGTCGACGTCATCCGCGTCGCCAACGATGCCCAGGACGCCCTCGCCGAGCGCAACATCCCCCTCCAGGTGGCGGTCATGGGATGCGTCGTGAACGGGCCCGGGGAGGCGCGCGAGGCCGACCTCGGCATCGCGGCGGGCCGCGGCAAAGGACACCTGTTCGTCAAGGGCAAAGTCGTGCGCGTCGTGCCCGAGGCCGAGATGGTCGAAGCACTGGTCGACGAGGCGGAGCGCATCATGGAGGACGGGATCGAGGCCCGCCTCGCCGCCGCCGACGAGGGTGCCGAAGCCGAGGCCGAGCGCACCCGCGAGCAGCTGCTCCAAATCCAGGGCACCGACGCCAACGAGTCCGAAGAGAAGATCGAGAAGATCCGCGAGATCGCCGAATAGGCGAGCGCGCGCCGGTCAGAGCTGCAGCTCGAAGCAGCCTCGGTTCCGCCCCGCGACGGCCTCGAGTCTCCAGCGACCCCGCTCGGGAAGGACAGTGCCAGTCGGGTAGAAGGGCGCGCCCGACAGAGTCCACGCGTTCGGCTTGCCGAACTCCAGCGTCAGAACCAGCGGCGGGTCTGGCGTGAGTCGGGTCGCCGTTACGACGAGCGGTGCCGGCGGATCCGGGTGGAGGGGTATGTAGTAGAGCTTCGAGTTTGCTTCTGTGCCGTCCCAGCCCCGGGCGAAGCTGACAAAGTCTCCAGCTACGAATGCACCCGAGCGCATATTCGTACGCCGACGCACATCGAGGCAGCGTTCATCTCGTGTCCCCGGCGTCGCACGCCAGAGCTTGAGCCACGCCGTCTTGTCGAAGGAAAGATTTGATGGCAGCGAGACGTGCGGGATGGAGATGTGCTCGGCCTTCGGCGATGAATCCGACGACGCGTCTGTACAGGCAGCGACAACGAGCACACCGATCGCGAGCCATGCGGCACGGCGCACTAGTCAGCCTCGGCGATCACGAGCCGGTAGCCCCCGTCGTACTCGTCGAGGTCGACGAGGTCGCGGTTGCGTTCATGCCATGTCCCGGTGCGGAGGTCCGCTTCGAGTTGCGCGATTGCCCGTCGAATCAAGGCCGGATCGAGCAGAGAAAGCACCGAGATCGAAGCGCGGACATCGGGGTCGAGGTACGCGTCCGGCCGGCGCCGGAACGCGCAACCGAAGCCGTCTGAGCAGTCGCTCGGAACCAACACCGGTTCGACGCGCGCACGCTGGAGCGCATCGACGATGCGCCCCAGCGTCGGCTTGGATGCCTCGTACGCCGTCCACTCCGGCAGATAGTCGCGCACGAACCAGAAGCGCGCCTGCACGACCGGGTCCCACGTGAGCACGACCTGACGGCGCGCCACCCGGCGGAGCTCGAGGAGGCCGGCTGCCGGGTCGGACCAGTGGTGCACCGAGAGCACCGCCAGCGCGACGTCGAACGACGCATCCGGAAACGGGAGCGCCTCGGCGACCGCCTGCACGACCGGTGCCGCTTCCGCGGGCCGCTGAGCGATCATCACCGGGGACGGCTCCACGGCGACGACGGTCCGGTCGGCGGGCTCGTAGGACCCCGCACCCGCGCCGACGTTCACGACCGTTCGTGCGTCGCCCAGCGCTCGATCGATTCTCGTGGCGATTCGCGGATCCGGCCGCCGCCGCTCTGCGTACCCTCGCCCGAGCTGGTCGTAGACCGGGGCCTTCGCCATCAGCCGCGCGCCAGCACGCGCTCCTGCCACCACTTGCGCATGCCGCGCGCCGAACCGGCGTGCAGGCGCGCAACGCGCAGCTGTTCCTCCCGCGTGGAGTCGAGCGGCTCCAGGGCGCCGACGATCCACGAGAGGATGTGGTCAGCGAGCGCGGGATTGCGGGGGAGCACCGGACCGTGCATGTACGTGCCGATCAAGCGTTCGCCGACGACGCCGTCGACCGCGTCGCCGCTGCCGTTCCTCGCGACCACGCGCCCGAGCGGGCGCTCGGCCGGGCCCAGCGTCGTGCGCCCACCGTGGTTCTCGAACCCGGTGAGCACGGGGAGAGGCGGGTCGGGCTCGACCACCAGCTCGCCGATGAGGCG
>JALZAA010000064.1 GCA_030948625.1 Actinomycetota bacterium | reverse complement strand
TGCCCGAGGCGCGCGCGGCTGCCGGCTCCGCCGGCGTTCGGCTCGTACCGGGGTGCGAGATCTCGTGTGATCTGGCAGGAAGGGCGCCGGGCAGCATGCATCTGCTCGTGTTCTTCGTCGACGACGTCGCCGGCGAGCTCCAGAACCGCCTGCGCGCGCTGCAGAGGGCGCGCAACGAGCGCAACGTGCAGATCGTCGACGCGCTGAACGCGCACGGCATCCCCATCACCGTCGAGGCGGTGCAGGCGCAGGCGGGTCCCGGATCGGTCGGTCGCCCGCACATCGCGCGCGTGCTCATGGAAGAGGGGTACGTATCGTCGATCCAGGAGGCGTTCGACACTTGGCTGGCCAAGGGTCGTCCGGCGTACTTCGAGCGTGATCGCCTGGCGCCGGAAGAGGCCATCGAGCTCACGCACGCGTCGGGTGGCGTGTGCGCGGTCGCGCACCCGATGTCGCTCGGTCTCGCCGACGGCGAGCTCGACGAGCTCATCGGCGCGCTTCGCGGCGCGGGGCTCGACGGGCTGGAGTGCGAGTACGGCGGATACCTCCCGGAGGAGCGCGCCGCGCTACACGAGCTGGCCGCGCGACAGAGCCTCGCGCCCACCGGAGGCTCCGACTACCACGGCGACAACAAGCCCGGCTTGTCGGTCGGCACCGGCCGCGGCGACCTTCGCGTCCCCGACGAGTACCTGGACGAGCTGGAGTCCCGCCGCCCTTAGCTGCGCGTGATGCGTGCAGAGACCATGACAGTTGTGGTCTATGAACGCATCGACGTGTCGGCGCCGAGGGCGTTCGGGATCGCGTCGCGCCACGCGCGGGTGGCATCGGCAAGAGGGACGTCGAAGGCGCCGTCGGCGATCAGGCGATCGCCGCGCGCCTCGCCGGCTTCGGACGCGGTGACGCCTGCCGCTCGTGCACGGGAGAGCACCTGACCCGCCAAGAGCGGGTCGACCGCGCACACCACGCGTGACGCCGATTCCGAGAAACACTCGAGCGCACCGCCGATCGTGACGGTGAACCCGCACTCTCCGGCGATCGCCATCTCGGCCAGCGCCACCGCCAGCCCGCCGTCGGAACAGTCGTGCACGCCGTCGACGACGCCGTCGGCCACGAGCCCGCGCACGACAGCGTGCACGGCGCGCGCCGCCGCAAGATCGGCGCGCGGTGGCAGCCCGCCGTCGAGGCCGTGCACCACGGCAGCCCACTCCGACCCGCCCAGCTCCGGCGCCGTGTCGCCGAGCACGACCACGCGGTGCCCGGCGGCGAGCGCGGCGGGTGGGGGGCGATCGTCGAGCTCGTCGATCAGCCCCAACAATCCGATCACCGGGGTCGGGTCGATGTCGCGCCCCTGCGACTCGTTGTAGAAGCTCACGTTCCCGCCGATCACGGGGATCTGGAGCGCGGTGCACGCCTCGCTCAATCCGTCGACGACTTCCGCGAACTGCCACATCACTTCCGGGTGCTCGGGGTTGCCGAAGTTCAGGCAGTTCACGACGGCGAGTGGTCGGGCACCGGCGCACGCGACGTTGCGCGCCGCCTCCAACACGGCGAGCGCACCACCGGTACGCGGATCGAGCCGGCAGAACCGGCCCTTGCCGTCGGTGCTCAGCGCCAGCGCGCGATCCGTGTCCTTCAGCCGCAGCACCGCGGCGTCCCCGCCCGGGCCGACGACCGTGTTGAGGAAGAGCTGATGGTCGTACTGTCGCCACACCCACGACTTGTCGGCAATGGTCGGCGTCGCCAGCAGCGCCAGCAGCTCGCCCGACAGGTTGGCGCCGGCAGGGAAACGCGCCGCGAGCGCCGGCGCCGGGTCGGCCGCCTGCAGTGCGTCCTGGTCCGCGGGCGGGCGACGCGGGCGGTCGTAGCGAGGACCGTCGCCCAGGCTCTCGACCGGGACGTCGGCCAAGGGCTCGGCGGCACCATCGCCGTTCCCCGCACCGTCGAACATCCCGTCGTAGACGCGGAACCGCTGCGTCCCGGTCACGCGCCCCACCACGGACGCGTCGATCTCCCAGCGGGCGCACAACCCGAGTACCTCGTCGAGATCCTCGGGACGCACGATGACGAGCATCCGCTCCTGACTCTCGGACGTCATCACCTCGACCGGGTTCATACCCGGCTCACGCCGAGTGACACGGGCAATGTCGACGTCCATCCCCGCGCCGGCCTTGGCCGCGGTCTCCGACGCCGCACACGACAAGCCGGCGGCGCCGAGATCCTGCACGCCGACGGCGAGGCGCGCGTCGAGCAGCGCGAGAGACGCCTCGATGAGCTTCTTCTCCTCGAACGGGTCTGCGACCTGTACCGACGGCCGCTTGCCTTCGGCGCCGGCTTCGAAACCCGCCGACGCGAGCACGCTGGCCCCGCCGATGCCGTCGCGCCCCGTCGACGAGCCCAGCAGCACCGCGAGGTTGCCCTCGCCCCGGGCACGCGCCAGGACGAGCCGGTCATGCGGCAGCAGCCCGAGGCACAGCACGTTTACAAGAGGGTTCTCGCGGTAGCAGTCGTCGAACACGACTTCACCGCCGACCGTCGGGACCCCGACGGCGTTGCCGTACCCGCTGATTCCGGACACCACGCCCTCGACCAAGTAACGCGTGCGCGCATTGTCGAGCGGACCGAATCGCAGGGCGTCCATGAGCGCGATCGGTCGCGCGCCCATCGAGAACACGTCGCGGATGATCCCGCCGACACCAGTCGCCGCGCCCTGGTACGGCTCGATCGCAGACGGGTGGTTATGGCTCTCGATGCGCACCGCGATCGCGAGCCCGTCGCCGACGTCGACGACGCCCGCGCCCTCGCCCGGACCGACGAGCACCCACGGCGCCTCGGTCGGAAATCGACCGAGGTGCACCTTGGACGACTTGTAGGAGCAGTGCTCCGACCACATCACGGCGTACATCGCGAGCTCGAGGTCCGTCGGGTCGCGGCCGAGCAGCTCGACCACCGATGCCAGCTCCTCGTCGGTCATGCCGAGCTGACGGTGAAGCGGCTGCATCACCTGGCTCCCTCGCGAGCTCGTCCGCACATCATCCAGCTCCCTCGCGAGCTCGTCCGCACATGGGCTCAGGGTATCGACGCGTTGCGCGGGCGAAATGGAGCTGTCGCCAATTCCGAAATAGAATGTTGGCCAATTCGGAAAAGCACTTCGGACAAACCGCCGACGCAAAAGCAGGGAGCCCGGATGGCCGCCGCCCCCAAAAGCACCATGACCTCCGAGCACAAGCGGGCCCTCGCCCAGGGCCGCAACGAGGGCCGCGCTGTGCGCGCCTACCTCGAAGCGCTCGACCAGAACCGGCCCCGGCGCGGTCGCAAACGCACCCCGGCATCGATCGAGAAGCGGTTGAAGGCGGTCGAGTCCGAGCTCGCCGACGCGGCACCGCTGCAACGGCTGCAGCTCGTGCAGGAGCGGATGGACCTCGAGCGCGAGCGCGAACGGCTCGACACCGCCGACGACCTCACCGA
>JALZAA010000049.1 GCA_030948625.1 Actinomycetota bacterium | reverse complement strand
GAGCACAGGAACACGGTGACCGCGGCGACTTCCTCCGGCAGCCCGATGCGGCCCAGGTCGTTGGTGGCTGCGAAGTCGCGCGCGATCGCCTCGTATCCGGCTTCCAACGGACCCTCGGGGAGGCCCTTCGGGTCGGCTTCCGCGAGATAGCCCTCGACCGCCGGCGACATCACGGTGCCCGGGCACACCGTGTTCACGAGGATCCCCTCGGGCGCCAGCGCCCGAGCGAGGTTCTTCGACGCGCTCGCGACCGCGGCGTTGGCGGCGGTGTGGGCGATCAGGTCCGGGCTCTGGTGGCGGATCGATGCCTCGGCGAGGTTGACGATGCGGGCGAACGCGGCCTTGCGGAGCAACGGGAGCGCGGCGCGCACGGTGCGGATCATCGCCAGGACGCCGAGGTCGAAGTCCTCGAGCCACTCGTTCTCGGTCAGGTCCTCGAGTCCGCCGATCCGCGACGGGCCCGCCGCATTGATCAGCGCATTGAGCTCACCCCATCGCTCGTCGAGGAACGTGAACGCGGCCTCGACCTCGCCGGTGTCGAGCAGGTCGCACGGCAGGCCGAGCGCGTCGGGCGATCCCGCCGCGAGCAGCTCCTCCTCGGCGACCTGGAGGTCGGGCTCGTTGCGGCCCAGCACCGCAACCCGGCAGCCTTCGCCGGCGAGGAGGTCGGCGGCGGCGCGACCGATCCCATGGTTACCGCCGGCGATGCAGATGGCCCGGTCGTGCAATCCGAGGTCCATCGCCCCCCTCTCTAGGTGATGCGTGCGTGGAGCATCAATATGTTGCTCCAGGAACGCATCGGTCAGGTGGTGAGCTGGCGGGCGAGGTGCGCGGCGGTGAGGGGCTCGCCGGTGGCGCGTTCGATGAGGTGGTCCCACCGCAGCGAGGCGCCGGGCCGGAAGAGCTCATCGACCAAGAGCCGCCCGGCTTCGTGGCGGCTGACCACACCGCCCGCGCGCGCCTCGAGGGTGGCGTGCAGCTGCGACGCGACGAGCTCGCCGTAGAGATAGTTCTGGTAGTAGACGGGCGCGACGGTGAGATGGATCTTCGCCGCCCAGTCGGGCGCTTGCCGCCCCGCGGGCCGGCGCACCCGCTGGAAGCGCTCGACGAGGTCCCACCAGCGCGTGTCGTGGTCGGCCTCGGGGTCGGCGTAGAGACCGCGCTCGAAGTGCGTCATCACGAGTACCCAGCGTGCGAACACGAGCAGCGCCGCCCGCCGAGCAGCGGCGAGGCGCTCGGCGAGGCTGTCGACGTCGTCGGCGGCGACACCTGCGACGTCGGTGAGCCAGCGCGGCTCACGGGCGAGCCGTCCGCACAGCATCGCCACTCCCTCGGTCGTCAGCGCATGCGCCGGCGCACGTAACAGCCACGGCAGCGACGGGTCGAGCTCGCGGTCGTACGCGGCGTGCCCGAACTCGTGGAGCATGGTCTCGGTCCAGCGCTCGTTCGGCTCCACGTTGCACAGCACGCGGACATCGCCCTCGCGGTCGATGTGGATGCAGAAGGCGTGCTGGCTCTTGCCGTCGCGCGAGTACAGGTCGCTGCGGGAAAGGACGGGCCGCATGTCGAGGCCGAGACCGTCGTAGGTGCGAACGGTGAGCGCCTCGACATCGGCGTCGGCGAAGAGCGGATCGAGGTCGACGGCCCCGCTGACCGGCGGGTCCTGGAAGAAGGGATCGTCGAGGTGCCACGGCCGCAGGTCGTCGGCCTCGCAGCCGAACCGATCCGCCAGCGCCAGGTCGAGTCGCGCCTTCCACTCCGCGAACGGGTCGGCGGTCGCGCGGTCTACCTCGTCGAGGGTGGCGAAGAGGCGCTCCTCGTCGAGCTCGCCGGTCGCCAGGGCCAGCGCGAAGTGGTCGCGGTACCCCAACCCCTGCGCCGCCTCGTTCCGAAGGCGGGCCAGCTCGCGCACACGGTCCGCCACCTCGCCGCCGACCTGCTTGGAGGCCTCCCACGCCGCTCGGCGCTCGCGCGAGTCGTCGCTCGTGCGCAACACGTCGGCGATGGCGTTGTCGTCGACGCGCCGTCCGTCCATCTCGCCGCGGAAGGTGTTGAACGTCGTCTCGACCGCGACCTCGAGCTCGACCAGGCGCTGGCGCAGGTCGGCCGGCACCTGGTGCGGCGCGAACGCATCGTGCAGGACGTCGAGCTGGCGCGCGAGCAGCGGGTCGTAGCCGTGCGCTTGCTGTTGCGCGGCACGGATGGCCGCGAACGCGTCCGGGTTGCCGAGCAGCTCTCGCCGCTCGAGCTCGATGCGCTCGCGCCGCGCCCCGGCCTCGGGCGAAGCGTGGGTGCTGGTCTCCCACCATGCCTCGGCCAGCGCGGTCTCGACCGGCCGCAGCTTCCCCTCGAGCAGGTCGACGAGCCGTTCCGCGTCCGACACGAGGCGGAGTCTACGGGCGAGTGTCGAACCGTTTCGCGCCCACGCCAATCATCAGCTGGTCGACGCGCGTGATCGGGTCTGGAAGCGCAACCCGAGCCGTCTCGGCGACATCGTGCCGGAAACGGTCCCATTCCGAGGCGTCGAGCGCGTCGCGCACGTAGCGCCCCCAGAAGCTGGTCTCGTAGCCGGCCAGCATCTCGTGTTGCGTGACGTCGAGGGTGTAGAGGCGCCCGTGCAGCGCTACGCCGCGAAGGCCGCTGCCCTCCAGCGCTCCCCGCAGACGTGCCGGGTCGCCGAACCACCCTTCCCAGCGGACGACGGCGTCGATCGCGTCTGTCGCGGCGTCGACGTCTACGAACCGGGCGGCGATCGACTTCCAGATGCCCGTGAGCTCGCGCTGATGACCGTCGTCCACCGGTTCGTCGTCGACCGCGCCCCACGCGGTCACGCCCAGCCGGCCTCCCGGGCGCAGCACACGCACGATGTCCGCGAGCGAGGTGTCGTACGACTCGAAGTGGGAGAGCACGAGATTCGCGATTGCGGCGTCGAACGTGGCGGCCGGGAATGGCAGACCGGGCGATTCGGCGGCGACGGGCGTCAGCGGCGCGTTGGCGCGACCGAGCGCCAGCATCGGAAGCGACGGGTCGACCCCGACGATGACACCCCGAGGAACGTGACGCGCCGCCGCGAGCGCGGCGGCACCGGTTCCGGTGCCCACGTCGAGCACGGTGGCCTCCGGCTGAAGGTCGCCGAGGCCAGTGATCTCCACGAGGTCGCGAGCGATGCGCTCGAAATTCGGGCGCCACGTGCGGTCGTACGCCTCGGCGACGGAGTCGTAGGTCTGCCACCCGCCCCGCGTCACCACGGTCACGGTACCGGGAGCGTGGAGAGTCTGAGCGAGCCCTCTTCTCGTGCGCTCCTATGGGGCGACGGTGGGTTGGAGCTTCACTATGAGGTCTTCGACCCGGCGGCGGATCTCATCGCGGATCGGACGTACCGACTCGACGTCGAGCCCGTCGGGGTCGTCGAGCACCCAGTCTTCGTAGCGCTTGCCGGGGTACACGGGGCACGCGTCGCCGCACCCCATGGTCACCACGACATCGGCGGCGCGCACGATCTCGTCCGTCCATGGCTTGGGGAACTCCGCGTGGATGTCGATCCCGACTTCGGCCATCGCCTCGACCGCGGCCGGGTTCACCTGGCTCGCGGGCTCCGATCCTCCCGAGAAGACGTCCACTCGATCGCCGGCGAGGTGGCGAAGCCAACCAGCGGCCATCTGTGAGCGACCGGCGTTGTGCACGCACAAGAACAGGACACTTGGCTTTTCGGTCATTGCTCGTACACCACATCGGTCGGGTAGAAGAGGCGGATCAGGCCGTAGGCCACGAGCGCGCCGATGAGCTGCATGACGATGAACATGGGCGCCGACGCCGGCTCGATGCCGGCAAAGCTGTCCGAGAGCGTCCGGCCGATCGTGACGGCAGGGTTCGCGAAGCTCGTCGACGAGGTGAACCAGTAGGCGCCGCCGATCCAGATGCCCACGGCGAACGGCAGCGCATTGGCGCGTCCCGTGCGTGCACAGCCATGGATGACGATCAGCAAGCCGACGGTCGCGACGATTTCGGACACCCAGAGCGCGCTCGAGGACCGCGTCTTGGTCGACAGCTCGACGAGGGGGAGCTCGAACATCAGGTTGGCGAGCATCGTGCCGAGGCAGGCGCCGATGACCTGCGCGGTGATGTAGAGGGCCGTTTCGGCGGTGGTGATCGTCGCGAACGCCCGGTTCACGAGTGTGACGACGGGGTTGAAGTGCGCACCCGATACCGCGCCGAACACCAGGATCAGCCCGATCAACGCGGCTGCCGTCGCCGCTGCGTTCTCCAGGAGCTCGATGCCGGCGTCGCCGGGGGAGAGCCGACTCGCCATGATGCCCGAGCCGACGACGGCGACGAGCAGGAACCCGGTTCCGAGCGCTTCTGCCGCAAGGCGCCGGGCGAGCTCGATTCGGAGGCGCCCGGTACCGGTTTCCGGAAGCTGGGCGAGATCGCTCACGGGATCGCCGGGTCGTTCCCGACGAGCGCACCGATCCGTTCGCGTAGCTGATCGACCGTTGCATCGAAGGCGGCGCTCGTCCCGATGGATACCGGGTCGGGGACGGACCAATGCAACCACGAGGCTTCGGTGTCGAGCTCTTCGTGGGCCCGGTCGCACACCGTGACCACGAGCTTGGGGAGTGCTCGTGCGTCGGTGAGCCGGCGAGGGTGCGCATGACCGAGTTCGAGCCCGGCGCGGCGACCGGCGGCGACCGCGCGTTGATCGACCTGTGCTGCGGGGTGCGTGCCGGCCGAGGATGCCTCGGCCGCGGTGAGCTGCTGCCACAGCGCAGCGGCGAGCTGCGAGCGGGCCGAGTTGTGGGTGCAGACGAAGAACGCCGGTTGGGGGGTCGCAGGCGGTCGGGGCAGGAGATTTGCGAGCCCATCTCGGCGGAGGCAGACGTAGCGACGCCGCCCGTCGCCGCTCGACTGGCACCGCGAGATCAGCGCCGCGTGCTCGAGCACGTCGAGGTGGTACGCCAAAAGATTGGACGGGAGGTCCAGGGCCTGCTGCAGCTCGAGCGACGTTCGGTCGGAGGCGGTGAGCTCGTCCACGATCGCCACCCGGGTGGCATCCCCCAGCGCGGCGTACCGCCGAGCTCGGTCCTCGCGTGACGCAGGTTCCACGCCGCCCAGTCTTTCGGCCAACGAGATTTGAGTCAAGGATCGCTGAGCTAATGGCCGGGCGGGTATCCGCGGTCCCGACCCGGCGGCAACGTACCGTTTTCAGCCATGACGACCGTGACCGAGGACGTGAAGGCGCTCGCGGACGGCGAGCTGTTTCGTCGGCTCTCGGCGGCGATCCGGGCGGTCCCGGGATTCAGCGAGGCTGATCCGGAGGAGCGCCGACGCGCCTGGGATGAGGTTTTCCGGTACCACGACGAGCTGGCGCGCCGGTACCCGCCGAGGCGCACGCCCGCTTCGTCGTGACTATTTGAACCAGATGCGCTGGTAGGAACGGCTCTCCGGGTGGAGCAGCAGGGCGACGAGCGCTCCGTCGAACAGCAGCGTGATGATCACCGGGAACTCGAACACGGAGAACCCGAACACGGCGAGCAAGAGCACGAGCTGGAGCACCGCGGCCGCGACCCCGACGGTGTACGCCCACTTCCATTCGTTGGCGATCCCGTAGCCACCGACGGCGAGGGCCACGACCAAGATCAGCCCGAGCACGTTGAAGACCGAGAGCAACCCGAAGACGGCGTTGACGTAGAGGAGCAGCGTTCCCAGGACGAGGGTCTGGGGCTGCGACTGGTTGAGGAACTTCCGTTGGTTCACTTCGCCATTGTGGCCCATGCCGGCGCCGGCCGGGGGATCAGTCGCCCTCACGCCTCGCGTTCGTAGGCCCTGTCGACGCGCGACGTGGTGAACCCCAGCGACGCGTAGAGGCGCAGCGCGTCGTCGTTCTCGGCGTCCACGAACAACATGCCCGTGGTCACGCCCCGCTCCGCCAGGGAGGCGAGGCCGCCGACGACGAGCGCCCGTCCGAGGCCCGTGCCCTGGCGCGAGGGCTCGAC
>JALZAA010000043.1 GCA_030948625.1 Actinomycetota bacterium | reverse complement strand
AGCACCGTTCCCTGCGCGATGCACACCTGACGGCCGTCGTTGTCGACGTCGATGCGCACGACAGCGGTGCGCTTCGTGAGCGAGGCGATCTGCGCCACCGCTGCCAGCGTGCCCGTGGTGACCGGCGACAGGTAGTTGAGCTTGAATTCCGTCGTCGCCGCCCACGCTCCCTTGGGCATCACCGGGTAGCAGACGGTGCCGAGCACGTGGTCGCACAGCGCGGCAAGGACGCCGCCGTGCAGGTTCTTGAACGGCGTCAGGAGCTCGTCGCGCACGGTGAGCTCGGCGCGCATCCCGCCCGGCCACGTCTCGGTCAGCCGGATGCCGAGGTAGCCGGAGAGGCCCTCCGCATTCTCGTGCGCGCGCACAAGCCCGTCGGCGACGCGCTCGTCGTAGCTCTCGAACACCGGCCGTGCGGCCTTGTCGTCCGGCACGGCGAGCGACCCTAGAGCAAAGCGGGGGCGAGCTCGCGCCACTCGTCGAGGGGGACTGCACCGCGCTCTTGCGTGACCACCTGCATCGCGACGTGATCGGCGCCGGCGTCGAAGTGCGCTTGCACGCGGGTGCGAATTGCGTCGACGTCGCCCCACGCAACGATCATGTCGACGAGACGGTCGCTGCCGCCGTCGGCGAGGTCGTCGTCGGTGATGCCGAAGCGGCGCAGGTTGTTCATGTAGTTGGGGAGATCGCGGTAGATCGCCACGTGTTGGCGCCCGATCCGCCGCGCCGCGACCGGATCCGTCTCGAGCACGACGGCCTGCTCGGGTGCGAGCAGCTTTCCCGGGCCGAGAATCTCGCGGGCGCGGGCAGTGTGCTCGGGCGGAACGTTGTACGGGTGCGCGCCGTCGGTGCGCTCCGCGGCGAGCGCGAGCATCTTCGGGCCCAGCGCGGCGAGGACGCGTCGCGGCGGCTCGGCGGGCTCGGCGGCGGCGTACATCGCGCTATCCATGCGGTCGAGGTACTCGCGCATTGCCGTCAGCGGGGGACCGTAGGTCTGGCCGCGCAGGCCCTCGACCATCGGCTGGTGGCTGACGCCGAGGCCGAGCACGAACCGGCCCGGAAAGGCCTCGCTTATGGTCTTCCAACCTGCGTTCATGGTCATCGCGTCGCGGCCGTAGATCTGTGCGATGCCGGTCCCCACCGCGATGCGCGTCGTGGCGTCGAGGAGCAGCGCCGCGTGCACGAGGGGGTCGCGGCCGACCGCGTCGGGGACCCAGATCGCGGCGTACCCGAGCTCCTGCAGCTCGGCCGCCAGCTCCCGGGCGCGAGCCATCGGCTGCAGATCCAGGGCGAAGGTCCAGATGCCGACGCGGCCGAGGTCCACGGGTCACCTCCGCTGGACACGAAATGAGAACACGTTCTAGATTGGCGATCGTAGCGGGGGGACGCCATGACCGCATCGAAGGCTACGACGGCAGCGACAGACGAGCGGCTCCTCATCGGCGGCGAATGGGTCGCGGGGGGCGACGGCGGCTACGACGTCGTCAACCCGGCGACTGAGGACGTCGTCGGTGTCGCGCCCGAGGCGTCGGTCCAGCAGGCCCAAGACGCCGCGCGCGCGGCGCGTGACGCGTTCGACTCGTGGTCGCAGACGACCCCCGAGCAGCGCGCCGAGTTGCTCAAGGCGGCTGCGAAGCGCGTGCGCGAGCGGATCGACGATCTCGTGCCGCTCGTCATCGCCGAGACCGGCTGCACGACGACCGTCGGGCGGTCGATGCAGGTGCCGGTGGCGGCCAGTCGCTTCGACCGATATGCGCTCGGCGCGCTCGAGCCGTCGGTCATCCCGCTCCCGCCGCAGGAGATGCCGTCCACGCCGCTGGCGCCGGGCGGCCTCATGGGCGCGCTCGCACGGCGCGCGCCCGTCGGTGTCGTGGCTTGCATCACGCCGTACAACTTCCCGATCGTCAACATGGCCGGCAAGATCGGTCCCGCGCTCGCCATGGGCAACACCGTCATCGTCCGCCCGGCGTCGCAGGATCCGCTCGCCGTCATCGAGCTCGTGCGCATCCTCGAGGAGGTCGGCTTCCCGCCCGGTGTCGTCAACGTCGTGACCGGATCGAGTCCGGCGACCGGCGAAGCGCTGGTCGAGTCGCCCGACGTCGACATGATCAGTTTCACGGGGAGCACCTCGGTCGGGTTGCGCATCGCCGAGACGGGTGGTCGCACGATGAAGAGGCTGCTGCTCGAGCTCGGCGGCAAGGGGGCGTGCCTCGTGCTCGACGACGCCGACCTCAATGCCGCGGTGACCGGTGTCGGCTCGGTCTGGATGTTCCATTCGGGTCAGATCTGCACGGCCCCGACTCGCGCGATCGTGCACCGGTCGAAGTACCAGGAGTTCGTCGAGCGGCTGACGAAGATGGCGACGGTCCTGCAGGTCGGCGACCCGCTGGACGTCAAGACGGTCGTCGGGCCGCTCATCACCGGCGCCCACCGCGAGCGGGTGGAGGGGTACATCCGCGCCGGCGCCGACGAGGGCGCCGAGGTCGTCACCGGCGGGGGACGTCCCGCGCACCTCGACCGGGGCTTCTTCATCGAGCCGACACTGCTCGCCGACGTGCGCAGCGACATGCGGGTGGCGCGCGAGGAGATCTTCGGGCCCGTCGTCGTTGTCGAGACGTTCGACGACGACGAAGAAGCCATCGCGCTCGCCAATGCGAGCGACTTCGGGTTGTACGACTACGTGTTCACCGGCGATTCGGCGCGGGGTATGCGCGTCGCGCGCCGGCTGCGCGCCGGCAACGTCGGCATCAACACGATCCAGCGCAATCACGAGACGCCGTTCGGCGGCACGAAGTACAGCGGCGTCGGCCGCGACGGCGGCTCGTTCGGCCTCCAGGCCTACTCGGAGCTCCAGAGCGTCGTCTGGCCCGGATGAGCGCCGAACGCGGGCAGGCCACATTGAGCGACGACGTCGTCAAGGTCGTGCCGGCGGGGGAGCTGGTGTTCGGGATCCAGCTACCGACGGTCGCGCTGAGCACCATGGTCGCCGCGCCGTGGGAGCGGGAGAACGGCGCCGGTGTCCCCGAGCTCGTCCAGGCGGCACAGGCTGCCGACCGTGCCGGCTTCTTCTACGTCGCCGTGTGCGACCACGTCGCGATCCCGCGCCAGCTCGCGCCGGCCATGTCGACGACCTGGTACGAGCCGATCTCGACGCTGGGCTTCCTTGCCGCGCACACGA
>JALZAA010000013.1 GCA_030948625.1 Actinomycetota bacterium | reverse complement strand
CGAGCAGCAGCGGCAACGTGTGCGCGGTGCGCCGGATGTCCGACGCCGACATGAGCGTGTCGTTGCCGGTGCAGGACTCGAGGTCATGCAGCATCACGCAGAGGTTCTCGGCGATCACCTCGCGCATCCCATCGGGCACCGAGGCGGTCACGTTGACGCCGTCGATCCCCCCGTTCTGCACGCCCTGAGCGCCGGCTGCCCGTGTGAGCGCGATACAGCGCGCCTCGAGGTAGAGCATGGACTTGCCCTCGCTCGCCCCCATCAGCACCTCGGCTCCCGAGCCAGAGGTGAAGCGCATCTTCAGTCCACGCGACGCGTAGCACGAGGCAAGGAACGCTTTCGACCAGGGGGTGTCATCGCCGTCGACGAAGACCTGCTCGGTGCCGTACACCGAGACCGTCTCGGCGTACGTCGTGAGTCCACGCATGCCGAGCTCGAGCTCCGTTCGCTCCTCCACCGAGCACTGCGTCAGCGCGCCCGGCTGCCCGACCTGACTGCCGATCAGCAGGGCCAGCGCGTTGGCGGGGGCATCACGCAGCACCGGCACTGTCGTCTCCAGCTCCCGGAACCCGAGTGCCACGGCGGCCGCGGCATCCGCGGCAATCAGAAGCGGGTGGTCGACGCGGTTCGTCACATGCGCCTGAATCGACGGCGTCTTGCGCACGCGCATCTTCTGCATCGCCTGAAGGATCTCCACGGACGTCAGCAGAGCGAGCGTGGCGGCGACCTTCGCGGGCGTCATTCCAGCCGCGAGCCGGACGACCTCGGCCCGGGGGGCACCGGGGTCGACGATCATCCGCGCGAAGTCGGCCGTCGGCACGGCCATCGCTTCCTCGGCGACGTGAAGGTCGATGCCGCGGCGCACGATGAACTCGTCCAGCATGTCGAACTCGGGCTCGAGTCTGCCGTCGAGCTCGACCACCCTGCCGTCGTCGATGCGCAACGAAGGCTCGGGGTCCAGCGGGCTGGAGAAGGCAACCAGGCCCAGCGCGGGGTCTTCCGGTACGAGGTTGTCCTCACTGATCGGCCGGCTAGCGAGGAACTCCGACCGGGCGGATGCCGTGTCCTGCTCGACATGCACGATCCTAGGGAGCGTAGAACCTTGCGTCGTCGATGGCCAGCACGATCTTTCCGAAGCGATCCGGCGCGTCCATCCGGTGGTGTGCCTCGACGACGTCCTCGAGCGGGAAGATGCTGTCGATCGCCGGCCGCCACGAAGATTGCGCGCAATGCGCCAACAGAGCGTCGAACTCCCTTGGGCTGGCGACTGTGGTCCCCTGCACGCGCAGGTAGCGGAAGAAGAGCTCGGCGATTGCGATGCTGCCGACCTCGCCGTCCGTGTCGCCGAAGCAGACCAGGACACCGCCGGGACGGAGCGCCCGTAACGCCCCCGGCCAGGCGGCTCCGCCCACGCTGTCGATCACGGCGTCAACCGGGCCAAGCCTGTCCGGCCAGTCGGAGCTCCGGTAGTCGGCGCCCGCCGCGGCCCCGAGGCCACGCAGGCGATCGAGCTTCTTCGGGGTGGATGTCGTCGTCACCATACGCGCGCCGAGCGCGTGCCCGATCTGGATCGCGAACGTGGCGACGCCGCCACCACCGCCCGGGACGAGGATCGTCTTGCCCGGGCCGGCGTGTGCGTAGCGGACGAGCGCGCGCCAAGCGGTGAGCCCGGCGACAGGGAGTGCCGCGCTTTCTGCCCACGACCACCCTGGCGGCCGCGGGCGGACCTGCTCAGCGTCGACGACCACCCGCTCGGCGTAGGTTCCCTGGCGGGGAACGCCGAGCAGCTCGAACCCGGTGGCAGCCGCCTCTTCGCGCTCGCCCCAGCCGCGCCCAGGGTAGATGACCACCTCATCGCCGACGTTTACGCCTAGAACACCCGCGCCGAGCGCTGAGACGACGCCGGCGCCGTCCGAGCCGAGGACGGCGGGGAGCTGGACCTTACCGCCGTTCCGGATCCACCAGTCCCGCCGATTCAGCGCCGCGGCGACGAGATCGACGCGAAGCTCGAATGGACCCGGCTCCGGATCGGGACGCGCCGCGACCACAAGTCCCTCCGGACCCCCGAAGGAACGCAGCTCCACGGCTCGCAAGTGCTATCTGCGGCGGTTCAGGCTGCGGTTCAGACCGACCCAGGAGCGGCCGGCGCAGCAGCTCCGTCCCGCGAGAAGCACGTACCGGTTGACCCAGGCAATGGTCGAGCGCAGACGTCGCATCTCACCCGAGAGTACCACTGCGACGCGCCCGCGCCGACAACGTATCCTCCGGCT